>DATLNE010000039.1 GCA_035536915.1 Acidimicrobiales bacterium | reverse complement strand
ACCGAGACCTCGTAGAACACGCTCCGCTGGTACCAGCCGTCCATGGGACGGCTCATGGCGCGGGGGATGCCGCGCCGACCGCCGCCGGGGCGGCGGCGCGCAGCGAGAACACGTGGGCGGGCCCGTTGGCGGGATCGAGACGCACGTAGGGGTGGGGGCCCTGCCAGGTGTAGGTGGCACCGCTGAGCTCGTCGTGGGCCTCATAGGGCTCGTCCCACGGCAGGCCCAGAAGCTCCAGGTCGAGCGACAGCGTGTCGTCGTGGGCGGCGTGAGGATCGAGGTTGACGATTACGAGGACGACGTCGGAGCGGTCGTCGGTGTGCTTCGACCACACCAGCAGGTCGGGGCTGTGGGTCGGGTGGACGGCGACGTTGCCCAGCTGGGCCAAGGCGGGATGGCGGCGGCGGATCTCGTTGAGGCGGGTGATCAGCGGGACCAACGAGTCGGTGGTGTCCCAGTCACGGTGCTTCAGCTGGTACTTCTCCGAGAAGAGGTACTCCTCGTTGGCGACCGAGGCGGGGTCGTTCTCGTACAGCTCGTACCCGCTGTAGATGCCATAGGAGGGCACCATGGTGGAGGCCAGGACGAGGCGCAACCGGAACGCCGACGGGGGCCCGTTCCGCAACGGGCCGGCGAGGATGTCGGGCGTGTTGGGCCAGAAGTTCGGCCGCATGTAGTCGGCCTTCGGACCGGACGACACCTCGAGCAGGTAGGCAGCCAGCTCCTGCTTGCCCGTGCGCCAGGTGAAGTAGGTGTAGCTCTGGCTGAAGCCGACCTCGGCCAGCTTGGCCATGACCTTGGGGCGGGTGAACGCCTCCGACAGGAACACGATGTCGGCGTGCGTCTCCTGCACGGCAGGGATGACCCACTCCCAGAACGCCATGGGCTTGGTGTGGGGGTTGTCGATGCGGAAGATGCGCACGCCGCGGGCGATCCAGAAGTCGAAGATCTCCTTGCACGCCTCCCACAACGCCACCCGGTCGGCCTCGGCCGCGGGCCAGAAGTTGATGGGGTAGATGTCCTGGTACTTCTTCGGCGGGTTCTCGGCGTAGGCGATCGAGCCGTCGGGGCGGTGGTGGAACCACTCGGGGTGCTCTGTCACCCACGGGTGGTCGGGCGAACACTGGAGGGCGATGTCGAGGGCGACCTCCATGCCCGCGCCGCGGGCCCGCTCCACCAGGTAGGCGAAGTCGTCGAAGTCGCCCAGCGAGGGCTCGATGGCGGTGTGGCCGCCGTGCTCGCTGCCTGTGGCCCACGGGCTGCCCACGTCGTCGGCTGTCGATGTCAGTGTGTTGTTCGGCCCCTTGCGGAACGTGGTGCCGACGGGGTGGACGGGCACCAGGTACAGCACGTCGAAGCCCATGGCGGCCACGTACGGCAGGTGCTCGGCCGTGCCCCGCAAGCCGCCGTAGGAGCGGGGGAACAGCGAGTACCAGGCGCCCACCAGCGCCCGCTCCCGGTCGACCCACAACGGCCACTGCTCGCTGCGGGTGAGGTCGGTCGCCAGGTCGGGGCCCGACAGCAGCTCGGCCACCTCGTGCTGCAGGGCCGGTGCGAGCCGTTCCTGCAACGACAGCTTCTCGTTGCGCAGCGCCTTGGCCACGCCTTGCAGCAGCTTGCGCTCGTCGCTCTTGGCCTGGGCCAAGCGGCGCTCTGCCAGCAGCGCACCCTCTGCGAGCTCGACGGCGATCTCCTGGCCCGCGCCCATCTTGGTGGTGGCCTTGTGGCGCCAGGTGGCGTACTGGTCGGTCCACGCCTCGACGCAGAACTCGTGGGGGCCCAGTGTCGTCGGCTCGATCACCACGTCCCACCGGTCGTTGCCTTGCGGGTGCATCGGCACGGTGGCGTGCTTGCCGTTGCCCGTGGGCCCCCAGTGCACCCGGGCGGCGAGGATGTCGTGGCCGTCACGGAAGACGTCGGCCGATACCCGCACGGCCTCACCGAGGATCGCCTTGGCCGGGTACCGGCGGGGCGTGCTCGGGCGAATTCCGTCGATCACGATGCGACCCAGCATGGGTTGAACCATAACCCCCGGCCTTCGAGGGGTAACTACGGTCGGCGCCATGCACGAGACCCCCGACGACATGGCCGCCCTGCAGGCGTTGCTCGACGACAGCTACGAGCGGGCCGGGAAGCACCTGCGGGAGATCGTCACCCCCGAACGGCGCCTGTCGGCCGAGCAGGTGTGCGAGCGGTTGCAGGGGATGCGCCTGCTCGTGGTGGCGACGGTGACGGCCGACGGCCGCCCGATCAGTGGGCCGTTCGACGGCATCTTCTACCGAGGCGCGTTCTACTTCGGCTCGTCGCCCGAGTCGGTGCGCTTCCGCCACATCCGCAAGCGCCCGTGGGTCAGCGCCACCCACCTGCCGGGGGAGGAGCTCAGCGTCTCGGTGCACGGCAAGGCCGCCATCGTCGAGCCGCTGGCGCCCGAGAACAAAGGCTTCCTCGACGCCGTGCTGGGCATCTATGTGCCCCGCTACGGCGAAGAGTGGGCCAAGATCCTCGACGACGGCGCCCTCTACGCCCGCATCGACGCCGAGCGCATGCTGACGTTCAACGGCGAGGGTCTTGAGGTTCCCGTGTAGTCGAGGACCTGATGCAGCGTGTGGCGCAACGGAACAGCCCGCTATTTGGTTCTTTCGGCGTTCAAACCTTTTTCGTTTTTCGCGGAAGCCTCGGCAGGTCCCGGTTCGTCGGGCACGGCGTTGGGTAAACGGCCCGAGGCAAAAGGCGGATTTGACCGATTTGTTCAGTAGGTCGCTTGTCCCTGCTTCCCCAGGGCGCTCGGCTGGACCCACCGGTCGAAGCGAAGCAAGGGAGTGGGAATGCGGGTCGGACTCCTTCAGCGCCAAGGGCGCAGTCTGTGGTTTTTCCGGGCACTGCGATCGGTGCCCAAGTGGGTGAAGGTCGTGGCCACCGCCCTGGTGGTGGCAGTCACCGCCTCCTCGCTGACCGAGACACCGGTGACGGCCGACACCGCCGGCCCCGTGGTCGTGCACCAGCCGGTGACGACAGCGCCGTACGGGCAGCCCATCGCCATCTCGCTGACGGCGACGTGCGCCACGGGCGCCACCTGTTCGGCGTTGCTCTACTACCGCAGCACGACGCCCGCTGCGCTGTATGCCGTTCCCGGCGTCGTCGCCGAGCCCGGCTTTCAAATCGTGGCGCTGACCCGTGGCGCCACCACGGCCACGGGAACCGAGGACGTCGTCGCCTGGTCGGGCTCCATCCCCGGCGCTGCGGTCACCACCAAGGGCGTCGACTACTTCCTCGCCGTCGACCAGAACAGCCGTACCACGACGTTCCCCGGCACCACCGAAGCCGAAGGCAGCCCGTCGACGGGGTCGTACCTGCACGTCGAAGTGCTCGCTCCGCCGCTGCTCGACCACGTACCGGCGACCTACGGCACCTCCGGCCGCCCCATCGACCTCGAAGCACGGGCGTCGTGCTCGACCGGCAACTGCCAGGCCACGCTTTCGTACCGGGCCACCCCGCCGCAGGGCGGTGCGGCCGCGGCGTGGACGTCCACGGCAATGGGCGCGCAGGGTCCAGGGACGAGCTTGGGTGGTAGCGCCACTCGCATCACCTACCGCGCCCAGGTGCCGGGCTCGGCGGTCACCACCCAGGGCCTCGACTACTACATCCATGTCACCGACGGGCACACGCAGGCGTTCTCGCCGGGGACGGTGTACCAGGGCTATTACGCCCCTCGCGACGGCCAGCAAAGCCCGGCGGGCAGCCACCACGTGCACGTCCTCGAACCCCCGCACATTGCCCATGTGCCGGTGCCGACGGCGACCTATCGCCAGGACATCCCCGTCTCCGGCGAGGCCACCTGTGCCTCCGATCGCGACTGCTCGGCCACGTTGTACTACCGCACAACCAACACGGCAGCCACGGCGTCGACGGCCCTCATGTTCAGCTCCGCGCCCATGGCCGTGACCCGCACCGACGGTGCGAACGGTGCCGATGCCATTTCCGTCAGCGGCACCATCCCTGCCGCGGTCGTCGACACCCGCGGCGTCGACTACTTCTTCTCGGTCAGCGACGGCACCACCACGGCGTGGTGGCCGGGCCTGTCGTCGGTCGACGCCCCCGGCGTCTGGGTCAACGGGGGCAACTACAACGTCTACCACCACATCCACGTGCAGGAGCCGGTGCACCTGGCCCACGTGCCGCCCGCCACCGCCCCGGCGATGGAGGACCTGACGCTGGAGGCCGAGCTGACCTGCGCCACCGAAGGGTGCAAGGCCGACCTCGTCTACACCACCTCGCCTGCGGTCCCCAGCACCTCGACGACCGTGCCCATGAGCCGCGTCTCGGTCCTGAGCACGACGACTGCCTCCCGGGTGGAACTGTGGCGGGTGACAGTGCCCGCTGCCGAGGTCACAACCCGAGGGCTCGCCTACGTCATGACCGCGTCCGACGGCTTCACCACCGCGGCGGTGCCGGGCCGGTCGTACTGGGGCGGCTACGTCCCCGTCCAAGGCGGCACGGTGGCGCCCGATGCCCGTTTCGTGGTGCGGGTGCTGGAGCCGCCGCACCCGGCCCACGTGCCGGTGCCCACCGCCTACACCGGTGAGCCGATGCCCATCGAGGCGACGTCGAACTGCGCGACGCCGTCGTGCACCGCCACCGTGCACTGGCGCATCACGGGCCAGCCGTGGCAGGCGGCGCCGATGACGAGCTCGGCGCCCGCGGCCGTCGCACAGGGCAACGACACCGTGGCCTACAGCGCCGCCATCCCGGGCTCGGGCGTCACGCCCGCGGGCCTGGAGTACCGCATCGAGGCCTCCGACGGCTACACCGGCGAGTCCACGCCGACGTGGCCCGTGACCGTCACCGCCCGCCCAGCGGGCACCCCGTCGCCGACGACGACGGTCCCTCCGCGTCCGGAGAACCAGCCCCCGGGCGCACCGACGTTGGTGGCGCCTGCCGACGGCAAGGCGTTCGCGCACAACGAGGCACAGGTGTTCACGGTCAATGCCGACGACGCCAACGGCGACCCGTATTCGGCCGTCCTCACCGTCACCAACACGGCGACCGGCCTCGTCACCACTGTCTCCACGTCGGCGGCGCCGCCGAGGACGGATGCCTCGGGGACGGCACTGCCACCGCTGGCGGCAGGGACGTACACGTGGGTCGCCCGGGCCAAGGACGGCTACGGGGCAGAGGGGCCGGCGTCCGCGTCGCGGTCGTTCACCGTCGCCGCGCCTGCGGGCAACAAGGCACCGAACGTGCCGACCCTCGTTACCCCCGCGGGCGGCAGCACGTTCCGCGCCGACGAAGCGCAGGTGTTCACCCTCAACGCCGTCGATCCCGACGCGGACGCCTATACGGCGACCGTGGTGGTGACCAACGCCGCCACCGGTGCGACGACAAGCCTGAACGCATCGGCGGCGCCGTCGGGGCAGAACTCCTCGGCGGCGGCGGTGCCGCCGCTGGCCGCCGGGAGCTATACGTGGGCGGCGCGGGCCAAAGACGTGCACGGAGCGCAAGGGGCGACCTCGGCGGCCGTGCCCTTTGCGGTGGCCGCTGCCGCGCCCAACCGAGCACCGGCGGCACCGACGCTGGTCAGCCCTGCGGACGGCAAGCAGTTCGCCAGGAACGAGGCGCAGACGCTTACGGTCAACGCCACCGACCCCGACGGCGACGCCTACACCGGCTCGGTGACGATCACCAACCGCGCCACCGGTGCGACAACGTCGGTGACGACGACCGCCGCGCAGTCAGGGCAAGGCTCGTCGGGGGCGTCGATTCCCCCGTTGCCCGGCGGGAGCTACACGTGGACGGCGGTGGCCGTCGACGCACGCGGCGCCCAAGGCCCGCCGTCGGCGGCGCGGCTGTTCACGGTCGCCGCGAGCGCGGAGGACGAGCCGCCGGGCGCGCCCACCGTCGTGGCGCCCGACCACGGCAAGGTCTACTTCCAAGGCGAGCCGCAGACGTTCGTCGTGAGCGCCACCGATCCCGACGGCCCTGTCTACACCGGTTCGTCGACCGAGCCCAGCGGTTCCTTCTACATGGCCGAGGTCACCGTCCGACGGCCCGACGGCACCGTCGCCACCACGTTCAAGACGAGCCTGGCCATGTCGGGCACGCCGTCGTCCGGTGCACCCGAGCCTGCGCTCGGCCCCGGCGACTACACGTTCACCGCTCGCGCCACCAACCTCAACGGCTCGGCAGGACCGGCGTCGACACCTCGCGCCTTTTCGGTGTCGGCCGACATGCCCAACACCCCGCCTGGGCGGCCGACCCTGGTGGCGCCCCACGACGACAAGGCGTTCTCCACCACCGAGGAGCAACTGTTCACCGTCAACGCAGGCGACGCCGACGGCGACGCCTACACCGCGTCGATCCGCGTGCGGAACACGGGGACCAACGCGGTGACCACGTTCCCGACCGCGGCCGCCGGATCGGGGTCCGACGCCACCGGCGCGCCGCCGCAGCTGCTGCCCGCCGGGCGCTACACGTGGCAGGCCACGGCGACAGACGTGCACGGCGCCAACGGGCCGGCGTCGGCCGAAGGCGCCTTCACCGTGGCGAACCAGGCACCGGTGACGCCCACCCTGGTGGCGCCCGTAGCGGCCAAGGCGTTCTCCACCGACGGCGTGCAGACGTTCTCGATCGCGTCGACCGACCCCGATGGAGACGCCTACACGGGCACCATCACGATCCGGCGCCCGACGGGCGCGGTGGTGACCTCGTTCAACACCGCACCCGCCGAGTCAGGCACCAACTCACAGGGCACGCCGGCGCCCGCCCTGGCCGCGGGCGACTACACGTGGGCGGCCAGCGCGGCCGACATCAAAGGTGCGCGCAGCGCGGAGACGCCCCAGCGGGCCTTCAGCGTCATCGTCAACCGGCCCCCGGGCATCCCCACGCTCGTGGCGCCCACCGCGGGCAAGACCTTCTACCTCGAAGACAGCCAGGTCTTCACCATCGCAGCGACCGACCCCAACAACGACACCTACCGCGGAAAGGTCACCATCAAGGACCGCTGGGGCCTGACCCGCGACACCTTCGCCACCACGCCCGCCACCTCCGGCGGCTACTCCTCGGGCGTGCCCACGGTCCCGCTGTCGTCGGGCACCTACACGTGGTCGGCCACGGCGACCGACGAGCACGAGGCGACGGGGCAGAACTCGGTCGACGGTGAGTTCACGGTGTCGTCGAAGTCGAGCGTCCCGCCTGCCGCGCTTCCCTCCGACATCCCCACGACACGGGCGTCGCTGAGCACGCTCCGGGAGGAAGCGACGGGCGGCCAGAGCGAGAACCCGGCCATCTCCAGCGACGGCCGCTACGTGGCCTTCGAGTCCGACGCCCACAACCTCGTCTCCAACGACACGAACTTCCGCAAGGACATCTTCGTGCACGATCGCGTGCTCGGCGTCACCGAGCGCGTCTCGGTGTCGAGCTCGGGCGCGCAGGCATCGGCACCTGGATGGTTCGACACCTTCGGCCCCTCCATCTCGGCCAACGGGCGCTATGTGGCCTTCATCTCCAGCGCCACCAACCTCGTGCCCGGTGACACCAACGACCGTCAGGACGTGTTCGTGCACGACCGCGAGTCGCGCGTCACCACACGGGCCTCGGTCGACAGTTGGGAGTGGCAGGGCAACGGCAGCAACTACGAAGCGGCCATCTCCGGCAACGGCATGTTCGTTGCGTTCTCGTCCGACTCCGACAACCTCGTCTGGGACAACAACTGGGACGTCGACATCTTCGTGCGCGACATCGCGGCCGGCACCACGGAACGGGTGTCGACGACCTTCCAGTACCAAGGGGAGAGCTCCGGTGGTTGGAGCACGAACCCGACGCTGTCGTACGACGGCCGCATGGTGGCGTTCCAGTCCGATGCCAACAACCTCGATCCGATGGACGAGAACTTCTACACCGACGTGTTCCTGCACGACCGGCACTCGAGCTACGGCACCATGCGGGTCTCCAACGGCATCAACTACGGCCAGCCCGACGGCTACAGCACCAACCCGAAGATCGCTGGCAACCAGGTCGTCTTCCGGTCGTCGGCTTCGAACCTCGTGGCGGGCGACACCAACGCGAAGTCCGACGTCTTCGTCTACGACGATTACTGGGACGAGACCACGCGCCTGTCGGTGAGCTCGGCGCAGGCGCAGGCCAACGGCTACTCGTTCGACCCCGCCGTCTCGCCCGACGGCCGCTACGTGGCCTTCCGGTCCGACGCCACCAACCTGGCGGCAGGCGACCGCAACGGCGCCGAGGACATCTTCCTGCGCGACATCGAAGCGTCGAAGACGCTGCTGATCTCCCACGACGCCGACGGCCATCAGGCCAACAGCCGCAGCAGCACGCCGTCGGTGAGCAGCGACGCCATGCACATCGCCTTCTCGTCGTTTGCCACGAACCTGGTGCCTGCCGACGCCAACTTCAGCTCCGACGTCTTCGCCTACAACCGCAAGCTGTCGCTCACGTGCGCCGCGGGTGCCCTGTCGGCCGTCGGCTGCTTGTCGGGCTACGGCTTCAAGGCGTCGTCCGACCGCATCGGGCTCGAAAACTTCTACTCCTACCACGCCTTCGACGTGGGGGCCGAGGCCGCCTACCTCAACGTGTCGAACGGCAACCTGGTGGTGCAGGGGACCGACCTGAACGTGCCGGGCCAGGGCCTCAACATGCGGCTCACGCACACCTACAACTCGCAGAAGGACCAAGGCGAGGGCCCGTTGGGCCGCGGCTGGCGGCTCGGCGTGGCCGACGGCGATTCCGCCGACTTCCTGGGCGCGGTGGTCTCGGCCGTCCTGTCGGCCGACGTGGGCCAGATCCTCGAAGTGGTGGTCACCGAGGACCAGTTCGACTTCTTCGACTCCGACGGCACCAGGCACCACTTCATCAAGGGCGGGCTGGCCGGGCCCGGGTGGCACTCGCCTCCTGGCGTCGACCTGACGCTGACCGACTACCTCGTCGGCGTCGAGCGCCGTTACAAGGCCACGCGGCCCGATGGCGTGACCTACGAGTTCCACCCCGCGGGGGTGGGGAACTCGGGCTACACCCTGCGGTCGGTCACCGACCGCAACGGCAACACGCTCACGTTCACCTATGCGGCAGGGCGGTTGTCGGGGATCACAGACCCCGCCGGTCGCACGATGTCGTTCGCGTGGAGCGGCGACTACCTGGCATCGGCCTCGTATGCCGGGACCACCGTCACATACAACGTCAACACGTGGAGCGGGCGGCTCGACTCGATCACAGCGGCGGGACGCACCACCAGCTACGCGTACAGCGGCGACGGCCTGGCGGGGGTCACAGACGGGCGGGGCGCGACCACCAACCTGTCGGTGTCGGGCGGCATGTTGCGCAAGGTGACCGACCGGGCGGGCAAGGAGTGGAACGTCACCTACAACACCAGCTCGTGCCAGCCCGGTGACCCGCAGGCGGTGGTGGCCACCTGCATCACAGACCCCGAAGGAGCCACCGAGGTCTACACCTCGTCGGCGGCAGGCAACCTCATCTCCCACCTGGACGCAGGCGACACGGCGCGCAACCAGCGCAGCTACCTGTGGGAGAACAACCGAGTCGTCTCCGAGACCGACGCAGCAGGCAACTCGGCCGACTACCTCTACAACGCCAACGGCCAGATCGTGATGAAACGCGAGAGTGGTGCGGGCGACGAGCCAATCACCACCACGCTCACCTACCGCGACGTGGCGCCCGGCGTGGCCGACATGGTGGAAGCCCGGGTGGCAGCAGGCACCCACGACGAACGGGTCATAAAGTTCGGCTTGTCCGAACAGGGCAACCTCATGTCGACGACGGCGCCCGACGGGACCGTCACCACCTTCACGTACCACCCGGGCGGTCGACTGGCCTCGGCGACAGACCCCAAGGGCAACACCACGACGTACGGGAGCTATCACGCCTCCGGCCAGCCGGAGCGCATCACAGACCCGCTGGGCCACACCAAGCAGTTCGCCTACGACGCCTTCGGTCGCACCACGTCGATCGTCGACCGCACGGGCGTCACGTGGACCGTCGGCTACGACGCCAGAGGCAACGTCGTGACACGCTCGACGCCCTTCGCCACCGCCACCTACGGCTACGACGGCAACGACAACCAGGTCACGGCAACACCACCCAGTGGGGCGACGCTGACCCGGGAGTACGACTCCCGCGACCTGGTCAAGGCGGCATCGGCCACCGTGAACGGCGGCCTGCGGAAGTCGACCTACGGCTACTACGACGACGGCCAGCTCAAGGAGATCTTCGAGCCGCGGTCCTTCGCAGGAACGGCGACCGCGCCTGCCCTCACGCAAAAGGTCACGTACTTGCGGTTCCCCAACAACCGGGTGTCGGCCATGCTCGACGAGGCCGGGACCCGGAGCGATGTCGTCTACACGCCCGATGGCTTCGTACGTTCCTCCATCCAGCCGCCGGGCGGGGCCGGTCGTCACGCCACCACCCACACGTACAACCGCCGCGGACAGGTGACGTCGACCACCGAGTCGGGCCACTCCAACCCGACGACGATGACCTACAGCCTGCACGGCGAGGTGCTTTCCACCAAGACGGCCAAGGGCCAGGTGACGAGCTTCGTGTACGACAAGGCGGGCCGCATGCTTCGCAGCATCGATGCCCAGGGACGCCAGTCGTCGCGCACGTACGACCCGGTCGGGAACTTGATGACGCTCACCCAGCCGGAAGGCCAGGGCGGGCAGCTCACCACTACGTACTCGTACACGAAGCGCAACGAGATCGAGTCGGAAACCGACCCGTCCGACGGCTCGCACACCACCCACTACGTCTACGACCCCGAGGGCAGGCAGCGCTACCGCTACGACCGGTACGACGGTGGCATCGAGCGAACCGTCGAGCAGACCTATCGCAGCGACGGCGCGCTGTTGTCGAGGACGGCGACGGGCCTGAACCTGCCCACGCACCAGTCGACCTTCGGGTACGACAACGTCGGCAACATGACGTCGGCGTCGGCGACACTCGGCGGTGCCCCGGTGGCGTCGCTGTCACTGGCCTATGACCAGGCGTACGCGGTCTCGTCGTACAGCGAGACGATCCACGACGCGGGCGGCGTAGCCCACACCAAGGCCGGTTCGTACGCCTACCAGGCCGACGGGTTGCCGGCATCTCGCACGACAGACGGCTTGACCACCAGCTACGGCTACACCGTCAACGGCTTTGAGAAGACGGTGACGCCGTGGGGGAACCTGGGCAGCTTCACCAACGACTTTTTCGAGAACGGCCTGCTGAAGCAGACGACGTTGCCGAACACCGTCCTCATGGAGCAGCTCTTCGACCCGTCCGACCGGCTGGCGTCGAGGATCTACCGCAAGCAGGACACGACGATGACGCAGCTCTCGGCGTGGACGGGCATTGCCTACGACGAGGACGACAACCGCACGTCGGAGACGGTCACGCAGCGGAAGCTGACGGCCGATGCCGCCCCCGACCCGCTCACTGCGGGGACGGGCACCTACTCCTACGACTCGCTAGGCAGGCTCAACGCGGCGAAGCACCCGTTCGAGGCGAAGACGGTGTCGTACCCGCTCGACGACGGCGGCAACACGCTGCAGGACGACGAGTCGACGTTCTCCTACGCCAAGAACCGGTTGACGCGCAGGACGACCACCGAGGTCGAGGAAGACAAGGAGCAGAACGAGACAACGACCACCAACGAGGCGGCCACGTACAGCTACGACCACCTGGGGAACCAGGCGGCCGAGACAATGACGCGGACATCGACGCTGGTCTCGACAGACGACTCGCCGAGGACGGCGACGAGCCAACCCACACGCACCTTCAGCTACGACGCGGCGTCGCATCCGATCGCGGTGGTGGCGACCGAGCCCGCGTCGAAGGTCGAGTACGCCTACGACGCCCTCGGGCGGATGGTGCGACGGGTCGACCACAGCGGAGCGGCACCCGGCACGACGTTGTTCTTCCATGACGGCACGTCCGAGCAGGCGGTACTGGAGACCGACGGGGTCGGGGCAGTGCAGACCCGCTACGTGCTCGACTCGACAGGCGAGCCGGTCGCCCAGGACAAGGACGGCAGCCGGTCGTACTACGTCGACGACCCCCGCGGGAACCTGACCCAGCAGCTCGACGGCGCCCAGAACGTCGTGGCCGTCTACAACTACGACGCCTACGGCAAGGAGAAGAAGGGCCTCACCAAGGTGGGCTCGTCGCAGTGGGACTCCCGGCTGCGGTTCCAGATGGCACCGCGTGACCCGGCTACCGGTGCATACAACCTGGGAGCCCGCCTGCTCGATCCCGGCATCAACCGGTTCGTGGGCGCCGACTCGTACGTGGCGGCGGCGGCGAACATGGACCTTGCCCTCGACCCGTTGACCGGCAACCGGTACCTGTATGCGGGAGCCAACCCGGCCGGGCTCATCGACGACGGCCATCGGTGGGGACTGCTCAAGAAGGCGGCCAAGTTCGGCAAGGGACTGCTCAGGAACAGCGTCGTGCGCGGTATCGCGACCGGCATGGCCGCCGCCGCCTTCTGCGCCGGCACCGGCGGCGTCGGGTGCCTGATCCTGGCCGGGGCAGCTATCGGCGGCGCGCTCGGTGCGGCCAACTACATGGCGAACGCCAAAAACAAATCGTTGCGCGGGCTGGCGCGAGCCGCCGTCAAGGGCGCCATCTCAGGTGCCATCGAAGGAGCGACTGGCGCAGCGGCGGCCAAGGCGGCAGCGGCGGCCAAGGCGGCGGCGGCCAGGGCAGCGGCGGCGGCGAAACAGGCGGCGACAGCGCGGCGAGCGGCGACGGTGAGCGCCAAAGCCGCAGGAGCCTGTTCGTTCGGGGCCGCCACGTCGGTCCTGATGGCCGACGGCACCCGCAAGGCGATCTCCGAGGTCCGGGTGGGCGACGACGTGCTGGCCGAGGACCCCGAGACGGGTGAACGAGGAGCGCGGCGTGTCACGCACCTGTGGGAGCACGACGACACCGTCATCGACCTTGAGATCGACAACGACCTCGTCACCACCACCGAAGACCATCCCTTCTGGAACGCCACCGACGAGGAGTGGCAGGAGGCGGCGGCGCTCGATACCGGCGATCTCGTGCGCACGGCGCAGGGCGAACTCGTCCCCGTCGGCGGCATCAAGGTCCGATCCGCGCTCCGCACGAGGGCCTTCAACCTCACGGTCGACGGCATCCCCACCTACTTCGTCGGCGTGGGAGAGGATGACATCCTCGTCCACAACACGGCGTCATGCCCCATCCACGGCAACTCCCGGAACAGCCCCAAGCTGACGTACCTCTACCGCCTCGAGGACAAGGCAGGGAACTATCTGAAGACCGGGATCACCAGCAACCCAGCTGGCCGCTACACCAAGGGGTTTATGAAGGACAAGAATATGAGGATCCTTACCGCGGGAAACCGGTCCGACATCCTCGGCTACGAGCGTATCATCGTCGAAATGGACCCGGGGCCGTTGAACTTTGAGAGGTGGGCGGGAGCAGCGACATGACCGGCATTGATGGTGTGTCCATGGAGGCCTTGTCTATAGGAGCGGTGTCCGGCGTCGTGTCCAACAAGGCCTGGACGACGGCGATCGACAACGCCATGAGGCGAGTCGCTGAGGTCCGCGACTCATATTCATCGCCTTTTAACGTGAATGTTGTATTCCACGTCCCAGCGGGAAGAGACTTCACACCGGAGTTCGAGGGCATCCGAAGCGGGCGGTTCTCCCGAAAGGAACGGACCCTCATGGTGCAGGTGGCGATTCCCGAGGGCGCGCCAGAGGGCGAACCAGACCAAGAGGTCCGACGGCTCCTCCTCGGCGCTATAGACCTCGCCGAGGACTTCGCCCGGATGGAGGCGCTAATCAGCGAAGGCGACCGCCTCGACGGGCTGCGCGCCATCGTGGCGGCGATCTGACGCACCAGCGTCCGCTCGGAGTTGTCGCAGATGAGAAGCGGGTCTCAACGCCTGGGAGCGGATGACGCAGATGAAAGACCTCTTGTCCGAGGCCGTGCGCCTGCAGGACACGAGGAGGAAACCGGTTTCGCGGCCGAACCCGGCGCTGAATTAGCTGATGACAGGGTCGCGATTTTGAGCCTCTCGTCAATCTGACCGTCGACGGCATCCACACCTACTTCGTGGGCGCGGGTGAGGATGACGTCCTCGTTCACAACGAGGGTTCCAACGCGTGCATGCTCGGGGCTCGCGGTCCCAGGCGACGAGCCGTACCCTCGAAACCGGAAAGGGGTGGCGCATTGACGCCGAGAACCCCGCACCGGTCGTACGGCCGGGGCAGCTCCACCTCCAGGACCGCTCGGGTGGAAAGTGCCTCTACGACTTCGATGCCGGAGAGTCTTGTGGGCATGCCGCGCAACCTGAAGAAGCAACTCGAAGGCGATCCGGTCGTCGAGCGGGCGATCAGCAAGGGCCGACAGTATCTAGGATTGGATTGATGAATCCGGATCCGTTGCCAGAAGACTTACGCCTCTGCCCCCACGCCGGGACATTTGAGATCACGCTCACGAGCGGGGAGAGAGCGTCCATTCTCGCCCATTCGTTCTATGTTGAGGAGGGTCTCTATAGGTTCATGCTGCTTATCCAAGGAAGTCCCCGTTTCGAGATCTGTGTCTTCCGAATACCGGCGAGCGTCGTGCACACGGTATGCAGCGTATGACCCCACGTTGCCCGAGACCGGCGCGCCCGAGGACTCCGCATCGACGAACGAAGGCGTTCATCGGTCAGGCTGAACGCCTTGACCAGCTGCGCGCCATTGTGGCCGCAATCTGAGGTACCTGAAACTAGGGTGCGTCGTGATGAGTGGACCGGCCCCCGGGCGGCTGAATTGTCACACGAAGAGCTACGTCTGCACGCACGTGTTCGACGCTCAACGCCCCGTCCTGTACGTGACTCGGCCGGAGGGCGACTGGTGCTTCCTTTGTGGTGCCGACGATCATCCTGACGACGCCGTGGCGTTCCGGTTGTCGGGCTCGGCCATCTCGTCGACCAAGACGCGTCACTCGAAGATGTCCTCGACTTGGCGCCGAACGAGGAAGCTGAGCGGGCAACCACGAGCTCGACATGGGTGCGGTCTCACTGCTGACGCGGGATCGCACCCATCTTCGATGAGCCGACAGGCGCGGTCGCGGTGGAGGTGGGGGTAGGTGAGAGATCTCTTGTCCGAGGCCCTGCGCCTGCAGGAGCACGAGGAGGAAACAGGTTTCACAGGGCCGAACCCGGCGCTGTACCAGCTGACGACAGCCGTCGATTTCGAGCCTCTCCTTGACGAGGCTCGCTTTCTACGGGACGGCACGGTCGATGAGAGGCAGCTTCACGCTCGGCTGCTTTCCGAGGCCACCATGCCCGCCGAGCGGCGCCTCGCCGAGGTGCTGCAGGTGCTGTCCGAGGAAGCCGAGCCCAAGGTGATGCGGTGGCTGGTGTTCGGGCTTGGCCATACGGGTTCGAAGGCAGCGATAGCCAAGCTCCGCGAGTTGGCCCACCACCCGAGCCCGAGGGTTCGGTACGCCGTCCCGGACGGACTCAGCGGGTGCGCCGAACGCTTCGATGAGGTCGCCGATCTCCTCCTCGAGCTGTCGCATGACCCCAACACGGACGTGAGGTGGTCCGCCGTCTTCGAGTTGGGGGCCTGGTGGAACGAGTCGAGGGATCCCCGGATTGAAGCCCGCCTGTCCGAGCTTCGTGTCGACGACCCCTCCGAGGAAGTTCGTCGCGTGGCCAGGGAGGGCTTGGAGTCGAATGAGTGACCTGACAAACACCCGATGACGACGCCCCCGAACCCTCGCCGCGGGATCACCCACATCTTTGTCGTCGTGCGCATCGACGACTACTGCACGTCAGAACGAATCGAAGATCACCTGTCGCTCGTCTCGGCCTTCTACACCGAAGCTAAGGCGGACGCCGAAGCTGAACGGCTCAACGAGCTCAAGCAGGGGAAGAGCTCTCGTTACACGGTCGTGGTGTCGCGCCTCAAGGAGACGCGCGACGCCGCTCCGACTCAGGGAGAACGATGACGATCCTGCGGGCCGCCTTGCGTCTCCAGTCAGCACAGCGCTCATGCAAGGAGTTGTCGGCTCTGGTGGGCGCGGAGCCGACTCGCTGCATGGAGCGGGGTGCCCCCGTGAGCAGCCGCAATCCCGACGGTCCAGTCCGCACGCTGTCGACCTGGAGATACGAGTCCGGCGTCGAGGACGGAACGTTTCACGACCACGTGACGGCCCTCGCCCCGCTGTTCGATCGCCTTGCCCACGGCGTGCCCGACGATGTCGAGTACGACCTCGTGGTCATGGCCGAGGGCCGTAGCATGGGCTCGCTGTTCGAACTGGATGTCGAGTCACTCGCCGTGCTTCACCGAGCCAAGAGCTCCATAACGTTCGACGTTTACGTTGAGGAAACTCCGCCAGAGTGACGGGCACTGATGGATTACTTCGAGGCTGACGGCCACCTATTCGAGTTCGGGGCATTGTCTGAATCGACAGGCGACGACATCGTTCTCGAATGCTACGACCTGCACGCTACCGAAGGTGGCCTGGTGGGGATCATCCGCGTGGGTCCTGACCGGCGGGGTCGGATCACACTCGCAGGGCCCGTCCCCGTGGTTGTCATGCGACGTTGGCTGGAACTCGCCCAGCACGACGTCGACGTCATCGCGATAGTCGATCAGCTGTGACGACCCGACTCACCGTCGGTGAACGCTGCTACATGCTCAGCGTCCTGCCGATGGAACCGGCGACGCGACGTGCGTCCGAAACCATCTCGGTCGAGGTCACGCACCGGTTGACCACAGAGCAGATCGACGAGCTCCGCGACCTGTGCGCCGATCGGGTTCGGGCTCGGCGACTGGGCCCGTGCCGGCGAGACCGTCGACAAGCTGGCGGCCACTGCGCCTCGACCAGGTACTGCCGCATGTCCACAGGAGACTCCTCGGCTCGGGTGTCTCCTGTGTCCTGACACAGATGTCGCCTATGTCGTGGGATCTGGGACTGCGCCCCGAGCAGGACTCGAACCTGCGACCAACGGATTAGAAGTCCGTCGCTCTGTCCAGCTGAGCTACCGGGGCCGGGACAGGCCACCACCGTACCGGGGGGCGTGCACCGCCATCCGAGATCGGCACCGGCGCCCTGCGTACAGCGCGCGGCGGGCGCGAGAAGGAGCCCTCGGACAGGAACGGGGGGCGATCCGGCCCGAGGGCTACGACATCTACTAGTGCGCGAGGAGGCCCTTCCCTTACGGTGCTCTTGAGCTTCCAAAAAGAGGAGGGAAAGGCGGGCCACCCCCCGAACACTGTCTGACATGCAGTCGGAGGAAGTTGGAGCCGGGACTGCGGGGGCCGTGCTCACACCAGTTCTGCTCGAAGACTTCTGGCCCGTCGCGCGCGATCGGCTTGTCGGCGCACTTCGAGCCAAGGGGATCGACGCCGAGACCGCCGAGGAAGCGGTTGCCGAAGCAGCCACCCGCGCCCTGAGCCGCGGGCTCGTCGTCACCGATGTCGACGACTTCTGCCGATGGGCGTACATCGTGGCCCGCAACGTGGCCATGGATGCCAAGCGGGCCTCGACGCGAGTGCTGCCCGTCGGCGTCGTGCCCGCCGAGCGCCCTGACCGCTACGACCTGGGCCGCCACGTCGAAGCACGCCAGCGGTGGCGCGAGACGGCGGCGGCGATGCGGTCGCTCTCGTTGACCGATCGTGCCGCGTTGCTGAGCACGCTGGACGATCCCGTCACCACCGTCTCGCGCCGTGAAAGCGTGAAGGAGGCGGTGCGGCGCCATCGGGCTCGCACCCGCCTCCACCAAGCGCTCGGACAGGCGGGCGCCTTTCTCGGTCGCCGGTTCTGGCCACATTGGCCCTGGCGGTTCACAAGCTCGTCGGATTCGTTCGGCGCGCTCGTCGTTCCGCTCCTCGCCGCCACCGTCGCCTGGCTCACCCCCGAGGCCGGGACCGGGCAGTTGCCCTCCGCTCCGCCATCGGTGGACGTTGCCGCACCGTCGAAGTCCGAGGCGTCCGCAACCGCTGCGCCCGCCCGCGGTGCTTCGTCACGAACGCCTGCCCCCGGAGCGAGCATCACATCGACAGGCGGCGGCAACGCCACCGGGGCGACTCCGTCGACCACCACCGAATGGTGGGCCTCCGACATCACGCCCTCGCCGTCGTACGAAGAAGACAAGACCATGTTCGCCGCCGGTGCCGAGACCGACTGCGACGTCCGGTGCCCGGTGTTGTTCAAGTCGACCGACGGTGGCTCCACCTGGCGGCAGCTGCCGGCGATCGGCCGCGACTTCGGAGAGATCCTGCTGCCGCCGGCGTATCCCCGCGACGCGAGGATTTTCTCGGTCTCGCCCGTGTCGTTCTCGGTGTCGACCGACGGGGGCCAGACGTTTCGCGTCATCTCGACGCTGAACGGCGCGGCGACGATGTCGCCGTTGTTCTCCGACGGTGACCCCAGGATCCTCTTCGGCGTCGAGCCGGGAGTCACCGCACCCCTCGCCAAGCAGTACGTGGACGGCGACCCCGTCCTCCGTCCCCTTGATCTTCCGCTGCCCCCCAACGTGGTGCCGTGGCAGGTTTCCTTCAGTCCGGACTTCGCCCGTGAGGGACGGCTGCTGGCCACCACCATCGAGCTCACCGTCGGGGGCCCGCCCGGGCTGGTGGCGAAGTACAGCATGTACTCCTGCACCCACGGCCGCTGCGACAGGGTCATCGAAGGCGGGCTCGACACCACCTGGACGAAGTTTGCATGGAGCGGCCCCGACACGGTGCTCGTCGGCACGAACCGGGCTCTGCACCGGTCCGACGACGGTGGCCGGACGTTCCGGCCCGTCGAGTTCCCCGGTGCACCCGACACCCGTTCGCTCATCGCTGTCGAGGCCGCCCCCGACGGGCGCATCTACAGCGCCGTGAGCTACTTCCAGCGGAAGCCGAACAGCCTGTACATCTCCGACGACCGGGGCGACACGTGGCGGCTGGTGGCCGAAGAGGATCATTCGTACTGGAGCATCGTCGTGCTCGGCGACGGGACGCTGGTCGAAGGACGGAAGCCGGGGCTCGGAGCGCCAGTCCGTTGTTCGGTCGACGGAGGCCGCACCTGGCGCGATAGCTGCCGCCGCACGTCGTGAGCCGGCGCCCAGCGGTCAGGAAGTTCCGCGGCGCTCCTTCGAGACCGCTCGGCTGAACTCGACGGCGAGCCTTCGCCTCGCCCGCCACAGCAGTTGGTCGAAGGCGTTGTCGTCGATGCCGAGGAATCGAGCAGCCTCGGCGCCGGTGTAGTCGTGCTCGTACCGCAACATCAGTGCCAGTCGCTGCCGGGACGGCACCGCGGCCATGGCGGTTTGCAGCACAACGGCGTCATCGGAGTCCGACGGGTCGATAGGCGTAAGCGCCTGTTCGTCGACCTCTCCCGGGACGTCGCGGGGTGATTCTCGGCGGGCCTTGGTCGTCTCACGCTGCGCGATTCGAGCCGCGATCGTTGAGAGCCAAGGCCACATCGGGCGCTCCGGGTCGTAGTGATGCAGGTACCTCATCGCCTGCACGAACGTCTCTTGTGCGACGTCCTCCGCCAGGTGCGCGTCCGCACCCCGTCGCAGGCAGAACCGAACCAGCGCCCGGTAGTACCGGTAGTACATCTCTCCGACAAGGTCGGTTTCGTAGCCGGACGACGGCGCACCGTCGGGCCCTTGAGGATGTGCCGCCGAGTTGCCCGTGGCCACTGCGTCCTTTGCGTCGACCCACCGTGCACGGGAGGAGGTGCACGTCCGCGCATCCATGCCGCACACGGCCGCCCCCCGGCTCCTGTACATGCTTCTCACGGGGGATACACGGGGGTCAGGCGATGTGATTACGGGCCCGGAAAAAACCTTCGAACGGCCGTAAGGAAACGCCCGCGCCGACTACTAGTCACCTGTAGACGCCCCATCCAGGGTCGCGATGCGTTTGCCGCGCATCGAAAGGGGACTCCGATTCGTACTCGCTCGTCACTCTCGCCCCGAAGCCACACCCTCTCCCGACGTGCGCTGCTGCTTACGCTGGCTCTTGTCGGGGGAGCGGTGACCGTCTGGATCCAAGCGCCGCGCGTCGCCGAGGCCGCGCCCAAGTCGCCGGTGGAGATTCTGGGGACCCTGCCTCAGCCGGACCCCGAGGTGCCGGATCAACCGTTCAACATCGCGGCGATCGATCCTGTGTCGCAACGGATGTTCGGCATGTACGCGAAAAGCGGCCCCCACATGGTCGGGCCGGTGACGACGGGGCCGGAGTACACGACGTACCTCGTCGAGTACGACCTGCGACCGAGGGTGCCGACGTTCGTCGCCAAGCGCCCACTCCTGAACGGCACCGCCGACGCGTCGCCCTTGAAGAGCGCCGTCGACCTCGCGGGAAAGCGCCTCTTCTTCACGGCCCCGGGCGACTCCATCCTCGACAGCGCGTTGTACAGCGTCGGCATCGGTCCTGATGCCGCGCCGGTCAAGAAGTGGACGATGACCGAGAAACTGCCTGGCTACTTCATCGGCGGCATCACGTACTCCGCCGAGGACAACCGCATTTACGCGGTGGGCGAGATGTCCACAACAGTCCTCGGCCAGCAGTGGGGCTACCAGCGCAAGCCTGCCGGGATGGTGTCGACCGTGGCCGCCTTCAGCCCCGACGACGGTTCGCTGCTGTGGGCGAAGCCGGTCCCGGAGTGCAACCAGCCGCTCTGGACGATGGGCTTGGGAGCGCTCATCGCCCGCAGCAGCCCCAAGCTCGGCCGCAACGAATTGCTGTTCACCTGCGCAGCGGGCTCCACCGGTTCTAGCGGCAACGACAACTTTCCGAATCAACCGGGGGTTGTCGAACTGGCGATCTCACCGACGGCGACCGCAGCGGACGCAGCGCTGTTCGATCTCCAGTTCCACCCTGTGGCGGGCACCTACTTCGACGGGGGCGCGAACGGCATCGCCAGCTACGACTACGGCAGCGACCGGCTGTTCGTGCAGAGCTTGTCGAGCACGACCCCGAACGCGTGGGTGTTCGATGCGCGCCTCGGTACGTGGGTGGGCTCGATCACGTCTCCGGACGACACAAACTACATCTACGGCCTGAACCAGACGACGGGCCACTACTACATGGGCGGTGGAAGTGAGGACAAGAAATTCCTGCTGATCACCGACGGACGGGCGACGCCCCCGCAGAACGGTGTCGTGCTCGGGCCTGACTTCGCACCCAGCGGGTTGATCGTGGCCGACCCGACAAGTGACCGGATGTTCGTTCCCATGGGCGACCTCGGGAGAACGAAGTACCGGGTGCTCCGTGACCTGACCGAGTCGGTGCGCCCGGAAGCCGTGGCCGACTACGACAGCCTGACCGACGACATTCCGGAAGCAACCGATACCTACATTTCGTTCTCCGGCGATGCCGCCGGGTTCGGCACGAGGGTCTCCGCGCTCGGCGACACCGCCAACGTCGTCGGCTTCGTGCCGAGGGGGAGGGACGCGCTTCGCCCTGAGTCACGGGGTGTCGTGCTCGGTCGGGTGCCGACGGTCACCGTGCAGCCCGCCGGCGCCGCCGCCGCCGCGCAACAGGCGGGCCTCGACACGACGTCGACGGAGGCCGCCAAGCGCAACGCCGTCCCCTGGAACTACCCGAGCGAGACCTGCCTCGACGGCGGTTCCACCGAACCGGCGGAACCGACAGGCTCTGCCGACTCCGCCCAGGTGAAGTGCGCGCTCAAGGAGTACGAAGGCACTGCCGTAGCCCGGCATGCCGGTGCCGCGGGAGCCGGGTTGGCCGTCGGGGAAAGCGTGGTCAACGCGACGGTCAAGCGGACGGTCAAGGACGGGATGCGCACGCATTCGGTGGCGCGCAGCAGTGGCATCGGCATCGACGTTCCCGGTGCGGGCCGGTTGGAGATCGGGAGCGTGGAAGTCACGGCGGCGACCGTCGCGCACGGTCGCCGCGGCACCGCTTCCGCCGAATGGACGAGGACGCTACGGGGCGTCGTGGTCAAGGATGCCAAGGGCGCCGTCGTCCTGGACAGCCCTGGGTGCACCACCAAGGTGAGGCACGACGGCCACAAGTTGGAGCGCTCAGGCGATTCGCTTGCGTGTGAGCAGCTTGCCGAGGCCGTGCGGCGGGCGCTCCAGACCCGGGTGCGCCTCTTCTTCCCCGACGCCGCCGTGCATGCCACGCCCAAGGGTGCCTTTGCCGGAATCGGCCAAAGCGCGGCGGACTTCGCCAAAGAAGTCACCCTGAACGACCAGGGCAAGCTCTTCGGAGGCGACACCACGACGCGCCGCGCCGTCCCTGCGGTCCAGGTCGACATCTACAACGACTCGGCCGAACGGTCCCGGACGATCGTGCAGTTCGCGGGTGTGGAGAACACGTCGGTCTTCACGGTCAACCGGAACCCCGACGAGCCGCCGTGCCACACCGGGGGCTGCATCCCCGGTGGCAGCGACGGCCTCCCCGCCGAGACGGCAAGCGGGCCCGACGGAACGTCCGGTGGCCTTGACGCTTCGTCGGACCTCGGCACCTCGGCAGCGGGCTCCGGTGTCGCCCAAGGCGTCCGGGGCGACGGCCTTGGCGGCCGGCCGTCGGCCGGGACGGAACTGGCGGGGCTCATCGTCACCCGGCGAGGTCTCGGTGAAGGCCTCCTCATGGCCGCATTCATCGTGTTGCTCGGAAGCGCGGTCGGTGGCGTGACGCGCCGCCGCCGGCTGACGTCCGTGCTCACTGCACGCTGATCGCAAGAAGGACGAGACACATGAGACCTCTCACTTGGAGTCCTCGCGTCAAGGTCGCGGCGGTGTTCGTTGCCGGGATGCTGGTGGGCATGGCATCGATGTTCGAGGTGGTCCCGGCGACATCGTTGCGCGCCGCCGGAGGCGATGGCGACGCGCTGAGCGCGGGCGGTGATCCCGAGCTCCTCGGCGAGGCGGGGGAGGCTGCCGGCCCGTCCGCAGGCGGTCCCGCAGGCGCGACGGGGTCAACCGGAGGGCGGCCGGGCGCCGGGGGGCCTGCCGGGGCGGGGGCGGGTGGCGGCGCGGGCAACCCAAATGCCACGTGTGATCGCGGCGGCAACGGCGGCAAGACGGACCGCGGCGTCGCCGCCGACAAGATCAGCCTGGCGACCACCGTCGTCAACTCGGGACCCGGTGCCGCCTTCCAGGCCGAGATGAAGGACGCCATGGAAGCGGTGGTGCGCGCCACCAACCGCGCAGGCGGCGTCTGCGGCCGCCTCATCAACATCACCTACAAAGACGACGGGTGGGATGCCCAGCGCGGCGGCCAGTACCTGCGCAACTTCATCGACGAGGGCGTGTTCGCCATCGCCGTGGGCGCCAGCTCCGAAGGCGTGGGCGCAGTCATCGAGACCGGTGACCTCGAAAAGACGAAGACGCCGGTCGTGGGCTCCGACGGCCTTGAGATCTCGCAGTACCGGAAGGGCGACAAGGCGCAGCCGTGGGTCTGGCCGGTAGCCACCGCCACGGTGTCGTCGGCGCGGGTCATGGCCAACGAGGCCTACAAGCGTGGCGCGCGCGACTTCGGTGTCGTCTTCGACAAGACCTACAAGTTCGGCGAGGAGGGGGCGGCTGCGTTCAGGGCAGAGGTCGGCCGCCTCTCGGGAGCCAAGCCCATCGGCAACGCGTGCGACTCCCGCTTCTGCGGCGTGCAGGTGGGCCAGAACAGCTACTCCGGCGAAGTGGCGCAGTTCTACCGAGATCCACCCGACTTCATCGCGCTCTTCCTCGAGCCGGAGACGGCGTTGACGTGGATGAAGGACCCCAACGCGGTCTCCGCAAACAACTCGAGGGTGCCACATGGCTACGGGGCGGCCCAGCCGCTGTTCACCAACAAGTTCGGCGTCGACTGCGGCGCCAAGTGTGACCAGATGCAGGTGTGGACCGGCTTCAAGCCGTACATCGAGCAATACGAGAACGACCCGGCGGTGCGGGCCTACGTCGAGGCGATGAAGGCGGTCAAGCCGAACGTCGACTTCTACAACCAGTTCTCGCAGGGCGCCTACGTGGGCATGCAGCTGCTCGTACAAGCGCTGCGAGAGGTCGGTCCCACGCTCACCAGAGACCGCCTCCGGGCCTCGCTCGACAACATGACGATCGCCACCGGCCTCACCATCCAGGACAAGGTCTCGTTCACGCCGACTACGAGGTTCGCCAACGTCACGATGCAGGGCTTCGTGATGCAGCACAAGGGTGGTTGGGGCCGTTGGCGGGCCGGGCCCGCCGTGCAGGACCCGCGGCCCGAGTCCGGCACCTCCTGATGACACGGGTACTGGTCTTCGCCTTCCTGTCGATCCCTCTGATCGGCGCGTTCGGCATGTTCTCGTTGGGCATCGTCGTCATCTATCGCGCATCTCGGGTGTTGAACCTGGCCCACGGCGCCATGGCAATGGCACCCGCGTATGCGTATTACTCCTTGACGGAGCTGGGACTGCCGCCGGTGGTGGCCCTCGTGCTCGGCGTGGCGGTCGGTGCAGCGCTGGGCGTCGGGGTCGAGTGGGCGTTCGTGCGGCGGCTCCGACGCCAGGGCCCCACGGCACAGACCGTCGGCACGGTGGCCGTCACGGGCTTGCTCATCGCGTTGGTGGGCAAGCTGTACGGCACCGGCACGATCGCCGCGCCGACGATCTTCCCGGCCGACGTGTTGCGGGTAGGCGGTGCGGGCGTTCGTATCGGCGACCTCGGCCTCTTGGTGTGCGGCATCGCCGCGTGCGCCGCGCTGTTCGCCTTCCTGCAGTTCACCGAGTTCGGCCTCGCCATGCGCGGGGCAGCGCAGAACCGTGCCGCTGCGTTGCTGATGGGCATCGACCCCAATCGCGCCGCGTCGGCCGCGTGGGCACTTGGCGGCGGTCTCGCTGCCTTTGCCGGGATCCTGCTGGCATCGGTCACCAATCTCAGCCCGTACACGTTGTCGCTGCAGGTGCTCCCGGCCTTCGTCGCCGCCCTGATCGGCGGACTGGAGAGCCTGCCGGGCGCTATGGGCGGCTCCGTCGTCGCAGGGTTGGCGTTCGGCATCGTGCCGGCGATGAGCTCACTGCCGGGCTTCAAGCGCATCTTCCAGCTCACCGGTGCGCCGCAGTTGGTCCTGACGGTGCTCGCGGTGGCCGTGATGGTGACCCGTGGTCGCCGTTTCTCCGGCAGCGACAGCGCCGAGGCGGGTTTGACGGAGTCCACCGGGGGCGGGGCGTCCGGCGATCGCACGCGCACGGCGCAGGTGGCATTGGTGTGTGGCGTGGCGCTGCTGGTGGCGTGGCCGTGGCTCGTTCCCTTCTCCGTGCTCGGGAGCTCGCTGCTGGCGATCGAGTACGCCGTCATCGCCGTGTCGCTCGTGCTCCTGACGGGATGGGTCGGCCAAATTTCGCTGGCCCACGCCAGCTTCGTCGGCCTCGGTGCGCTGATGACGGGCATGGCGGCGCGCGAACTGGGCATCGGGTTCCCGCTCAACGTGATCGCGGGGGTCGTGGCCGCGTCGGCCGTGGCGACGGGGCTCGGCGCGGTCGCGTTGCGGGTGCGCGGCCTGTACCTCGCCGTGGCGACCCTGATCTTCGCCTGGATGGCCGATGCCTTCCTGTTCCAGTCGCCGTGGGTCGGCATCAAAGGCGGCAACTCGACCATCCCCAACCAGCACATCGGGCGTCCTGGTGGCTTCCCCTCGCTCGACCTCACGAACCGCCGCGCCGTGTTCCTGACGCTGGTGGTGGTGCTCGTGCTCGTGATCGTCGGCATGGCGAACCTGCGCGACACCCGCACGGGCCGGGCCTTCTCGGCCGTCAGGGGTTCGGAGATGGCGGCGGCGGCATTGGGGATCGACGTCGTGCGCTACAAGCTCGTCGCCTTCGCACTGTCGGGGGCATTGGCCGGCCTCGGGGGAGCGCTGATCATGGTCGAGCAGCGGACCGTCGTCCCGTCGCAGTTCCTGTTCACGGTGTCGCTCCAGTACCTCGCCATCGCGGTCGTGGGTGGCCTGGCGAGCCTCCCGGGCGCCGTCGCTGCCGGGGTGGTGTTTGCCAGCCTCAACGAGGTCTTCTTCCGCGTCGACTTCCTGTCCGGCTGGCTCGACGTCGTGTCGGCAGCGCTGTTGGCTCTCGTGCTGCTGGCATACCCCGGTGGGCTGGCGGCGGGTGGACGCCGGCTCCGCGCCGCCATTCGGGTCGTGGAAGACCGAGTGGAAGCACGGGTGGAGCCTCTGGCCGAGAGCGTGGCGGCGTGGCTGCGGCGCCGGCGGGAGAGGGGCGCAGAGGTGTCGCCTGCCGACGCTCCGTCCGAGATCGCCGAGGCCCCGTCCTCGGCAACCTTCGACTGGTACACCCGTGCGCGCGGGCCGACAGCGGAAGCAGCTCCGGCCGACGGCGATGCCGTTCACCTCCAAACGGAGACCCCGCGGATGCCTCTGTCGTTTGCTGCTCGCGACCCCCTGGCGCCCGTTCCCCGCGCGGACCGGACGCTGCTCCTCGAGGCGTCGGGCATCGAGGTCCGCTTCGGCGGCCTCACCGCCGTCGCCGACGCTTCGCTCGAGGTGCGGGAGGGCGAGATCGTCGGGCTCATCGGCCCCAATGGTGCTGGGAAGACCACCTTGTTCAACGCCGTGCTGGGGCTCAACGAGCCCGCCGCCGGGACGATCACCATGTACGGGCGCGATGTCACCGCGTTGCCCGCGCACGTGCGAGCAGCCATGGGCGTGGCCCGCACCTTTCAGGTGCTCCAGCTCTTCAACGAGCTCACCGTCTTCGACAACCTCCTCGTGGCCACCCACCTGCAGAACGACTCCGGGCTGTTCGCCAACCTCGTGGCGTCGTCGGGCACGCTTGCCGCCGAGAACCGGGCGCGCCGCCGGGTGCAGGACGTGCTGGAACTCCTTGCCCTCGAAGGCGTTGCCGACGAGTACGCCAGGAACCTCCCGTTCGGCATCCTCCGCATGGTGGAGCTGGGCCGGGCGCTGGTGACGGGAGCCGGGCTCATGCTGCTCGACGAAGCAGCATCGGGCCTCAACGACGCCGAGACCGATCGCCTGATGGACGTCGTCCGCGGCGTCCGAGACCTCGGCGTGTCGGTCCTCCTGATCGAGCACGACGTGCGCATGGTGACGAAGCTCTCCGACTACGTGTACGTGCTCGACCAAGGGCGGATGCTGGCGCACGGCGAACCCGATTCCGTGCGTCGACACCCGGGCGTGATCGCCGCCTACTTGGGCGCCGAGGCCACGGCCCCCGAGCAACCACGGGCGCGGCGGAGCCGCTTGGCCAGGACGGGGGCCGAGCTCTGATGCTCGCCATCGAGGGCATCGACGTGCACTACGGCCTCGTGCAGGCCCTGCGAGGCGTCTCGCTCGTGGTGGAAGAGGGCGAGATGGTGGCCCTGCTCGGGGCCAACGGCGCCGGGAAGACCACGACGCTCCGGGCCGTGTCGGGCCTCGTGCCGTACTCGGCCGGCTCGGTTCGGGTGGGCGGCCGGGAGGTTGCCGACGTGCCGCCGTCGCGCGTCGTGACACTCGGCGTCGCCCAGTTGCCCCAGGGCCGCGAGCTGTTCGGCGAGCTGACCGTGCTGGAGAACCTCCGGCTCGGGCACTGGTCGCGTCGGCGGGAGAAGGCCCGGCTGGAAGAGCGGGTGGAGCGGGTGTTCGACCTGTTCCCGCGGCTTCGCGAGCGCGCCACCCAGCACGCCGCCACCATGTCGGGCGGCGAGCAGCAGATGCTGGCCGTGGGCCGGGCACTGATGAGCGAGCCCCGGGTGCTGCTGGTCGACGAGGCCTCCATGGGCCTGGCGCCGATCATCGTCACGCAATTGTTCGAGGTGATCGCCGAGGTCAACAAGGCGGGAACCGCCGTGCTCCTGGTGGAGCAGTTCGTGCACCTGGCGCTGCGCCACACGAGCCGCGCCTACGTCCTCGCCCGAGGCGAGGTTGTCGTCGAGGGCCGCAGCGACGAGCTGCTCGACTCGCCCGAAGTGTTGGCGGCCTACCTGGGCGAAGCCGAGTCCGACGTCGACGCCCACGAGCCCGTGCGCCACTGACCGCCGGACGCCCTCCGGGCGGGCAACGGGGGGCGCCCACCCGGGGGGCGCGCGGCGAATCCGGGAACACTCGGCCGCCTTCGGTGTCTTTCGGGTGGAGCGGTCCTCGCCGCGTGACGAGAATGCCGATGAACGGCTGCAAGGCGCACGCCATCGAGACGACTCGTCGGCGGCCTGATCGAGGGGCCGGACGCGTCCCCGGCGGCTGTCACCTACTCGGCGGCTGCCGGGGCGCGCAGCCGGTCCCAGTCAACGAGCACGACGACGACGGTGCCGATCCACGCCCAGTAGTCGAGCCCCAACAGGAACCACGTGGCCACGTGCAGGGCGGCGGCGGCGCCGACGAACGCAGGCCGCAGCACCCGCACCGCGACGGCCACCGGCGCGCCCAGCTCCAAGGCCAGGATCCCTGCCGCCGACGCGGTCGACAGCCATGCCCGGTCGGCCACCCATGCCGTCCACGAGTCGAACCGCATGCGCCCGTCGATCACCGCCCACGACAGGATGTAGCGCATGTTGTCGCCGGTCACCCAGGCCAACCCCGAGTGGCGCAGTTTGGCCAGTCCGGCGAAGAAGTAGCCACTGGCCACAACCGCTGACGCCAGCCGCACGGGCCACCCGCAGTCGGCCTCGTCGTCGTCGCTCACCGGCCACAGGAACGGGACCGCCGCCAGCAGCAACAGCACGTCGTTGTGGAGGGTCTTGCCCAGGCTCGACCGCAGCCCGGCCAGCACGAGATACGCCAGCCACGCCACGACGAACGCCACCCAGCGCCGCCGGCCCCGCAGCGCGAGCACGCCCAAAGCGCCCGCCACCCCCACCACCTGGAGCGCCACGAACACCGCGGCCGAGGGCATGGCAGGCAGCAGTTCCAGAAACCACACCGGCCGGAACAGCGCCCCCGGTTGCCCCGCCAGCGCCCGGTACGGCCCGAGCGCCACCCGCACGCCGATGAGCACGGCCAACCCCCGGACCACCCACTGGAAGCGGTGGCACGATCCCGGCGCGAAGAGGGCGTTCAACACGAGTACCCCTCCTCCCGACGCACCGTCGTCGTGGGAGGCGAGCCGCCCAACGAGACGGTCGAACGGGTGCGATAGACCCGCACCCCGGCCGCGTCGACGCCGGCCGCCCGGGCGCCGTCGACCCACGCGCGGCACACGGCGCCGCGCGCCGACGGCGACAACCTCGGGAACTCCTGCAGGACATGCCGCCCACCGCGGTACCCCCGCGGCAGCCGCTCGAACGGCACCGGCGCCTCGGCCCCCGTCGATGAGACGACGACCGCTTCCCACCCCGCCTGTGTGGGCCCGCGGGTTGTACTGAACAGCCGCCACCCCGTCATCGGCCAGGCGTTGACGTCGGCCACGGCGGCGACGGCGAGTACCCCGAGGAACAGGCCGACGAACCACCGCCGGCGGGCCAAGCGAGCTACCGCTGGTCGGCGACTCGGGCAGCCAGCCGACGTCCGGCCAGTGCCAGCCCAAGCAGCAACAACCCGGGGACGAGCAGGTCTTCGGCGCCGGTGTCGGCCATGGCGTCGCTGCCGGTCACCGTGCCGCTGCCGCCGGCGCCCAACCCACTCCCGCCGGAACCCGATCCCGAACCCGATCCCGAACCCGATCCCGAACCCGAACCCGAGCCGGGATCGACCGCTGTGCCCGTACTGCTGGCGCCGACTGACGTTGTTCCCGGCTGCGTCGGCGCGACCGTGGTGGTCGTGGTCTCCACGGTCGACGTGGACGACGTGGGCGACGGCGCAGTGGTGGCAAACGCCGTGGTGCTCGACGACGAGCTCGACGCCGCCGTGTCGATGCCGTCGCCGTCGTCACCTGCCTGGGTGACCAGACCCACCAGCCCGGCCAAGAACAACAGCGCGACGAGCGCCCCCAGCCCGCGCAATTGCCTCGGAGTGCTCATCGGGGCCGAGACTACCGGCGCCGCCGGCGCTCGCGGTCGACCCTCGGAAGAGAGCGGGTGACGGGAATCGAACCCGCATCATCTGCTTGGAAGGCCGGAGGGTGATCCTCGGGACGTGCCGTCACGTAGCGCCTAGACCAGGAATCCGGGGGTTCGGCGTGCTACGTACCCCCTCGTGCGCCCTACTTGTGATCAGAAGTGTGATCAAGAATGACCGATGCCCCGCCCCTGAGACCCCGGGCGGGGCATCGACACGTCACTGTCCCACCGCCAAAGTACCGCAGGGCTACGACTTCCGGGGTGACTCCTCCGCCTCGACGTACCGCTGCAGGGCGTCGATGAGCACCTGCTTGAGCGTCGTGTCCCGCTGCGCCGCCACGACCTTGGCCCGACGGTGGAGGTCGTCAGGGATCTCGTAGTTGATGACGGCCACAGAGCATGAGGGTAAGAGGGCGGCCCCCACCTGCCGCGGTTGCCTAGCGAGCCTAGTCCGCCTAGCTTGCTAGGTGCGGGCCAGGGGGAGACGCCCGGACCCCCACGTCGGTTGGTTCCCAACTCCGGCCCGACGACGACTCGGAGCGACCCTCCTGGCCCGCCGCTACCTGCGGCTTCATCGGTTTCGCCCCCTCACTTGAGGTGGCAAAACCGATAGTCAGACCGGCGTCACCTTCTGGCGCACGACCAGGACGGGCACCTGCTGGGCCTGGGGCGGCGTCTCCTCAACGACCGTCTCCTTCACGAGCCGCCCTTCGGCGTCGTACTCGCGCGTGGTGGTTTTCTTCATGTCACGCTCCATTTCGGTAGTTATCGATGACCTGCAGGGCGGCTTCGTCGGTGGGGCCGCAGTCGTCGCAGACGCCGAGCTGCTCGCCGCCGTCGCTCGCCTGCCAGAGCGTCGGGGCGCCACATCCGATGCAGGTGTCGGCTTCGCACGAGCGAGTACCGAGGCAGGTCCACGAGACGGACGGCAAGGTGCCCCGGTCAGGCCGCCACGGCGACGGCCAGCACGAGCAGGCCGATGGCAAGGGGAACCGTGGCGGGAGCCATGACGCCGACGAGGGCGGCGACGGCCAGAAGCGCGGCGACGATGGCGAGGACGAGTTTCATGGACATGGGGTCGCTCCTGTGTGGTTGGGGATGGTCACGGACTCTCGCCTTCCTTCGGCTTCATCGCGTAGAGAAGCCCAGGTGCTTGCCGAGCACGAAGCCACGCCAGCGGAGGCGAAAGCCCATTCGTCGCAGCCCTACCGACGCGCGCTCGACATCGGTCATAAACAGCGGCCGCACCGGGGAGCGAAAGGGAAGCCGCTTGGCGGCGTTCCACAGGCGCAGCAGCGCCACGAAGACGATCGGCCAGGAGGCGCCGAGCACCACCCACCACACGCGACTCATACGGACACCATCCGCGCTCGCCGTTGCTCGTTGGTCGTCTCGACGTGGCACGGGTGACAGAGCGTTTCGAGGTTGTCGAGGTGGTGGTGGCAGCCGTTGCCGTAGCCCCGCCCACAGCGCGGCTCGATGTGGTTCACCTGCAACTGCACGCCGATCCACATGCCGTCAGGCCCGAGACGGTCGTGGGCGTCGCACCGCGTGCATGCGTGGCCGTCCCGCTCTACCGCTGCCTTGCGAGCGGCGGTCCACTCGTGGTTGTTGGCGAAGGCGGTCCGGTGCTCGTCGCTGCACCACCGTGTGCGCCGCCCCTTCAGGACGACACCACACCAGCCGCAGTGGCCGGGGTTGTCGCCCACGGCAAGCGGACATGTGCCCAGCCCAGCGAGGTCGCCCGTCACCGGTGGTGCCCCATGGCCACGTCGACCGTCACCTGATGGACGATGAAGAACACGGCGCCCAGCAGGAAGCCCACGGCCCCGGCGCCTGCGAGACGGCATATTTCCCGGTATGAAATCCGGCGGATCACGCTGTAAGCCTCGTCGTCAGGGTGGCGAGCGCAGCGCCCACGCCCCCGCCCGCGAGCGTCATCCCCGCAGCGAGCCCCCATCCCCGGTTTGTGACCTTGTCCCGCCACCTCTCCACGTTCTCGATCCGGGCGTCGAGCGCCTTGAAGTCGGCATCGAGGCGGAGATCGAGCGCCCGGAACTCGGCGGCCTGGTCGACCTTGGCCTGGTCGATGCGGAGGTCGAGGGCACGGAACTCGGCGGCCTGCTCCACCCGGGCGGCGGCGCGGGAAGCCTCCATGTCGTCGAGCCTCCGTTCGAGCGTGTCGAAGCGGGCGCCGAAGGCGTCGAACTTGGCCGACAGCCGTTCCTCGACGAGCCGCACGAGCTGTTCGACTGTGCGCCCGGCGTGGTCCTGCTGCTGCTTGATGGCCACGAGAGTCGCGTCGATGCGGGCGATCGACACCTGGGCCTGCTGTGCGATTTCTTCCGCCGAGCTCATCGCAGCGCCTCCACAAGATCGGCCGTACGGAACGGCTTGACGAGGACGGCCCGGGCCAGGCCCACCGCGTCATCTGCCATGGACAGCGAGGCGGTCATGGCGACCCGCTTCACCTCGGGGTGGTGGTCGAGCAGGTACCGCAGGATGTCGGTGCCCTTGATGCCGGGCAGGTACAGGTCGATGAGGGCCGCATCGACGTCCTCCCACGGCGCGGGCGTCAGCAGGCGCTCGAACTCGCGCGTGGAGGTCACCACGTCGTGGCCTTCGTCCTCTAGCCCGAGCCTCAGCAGGTGGGCCAGGGCCTTGGTGTCCTCCACGATGCGAACCCTCACGTTCCTCCCCCTCTCGTTGTCGGCGGCCTCAGGCGGCCTTGACGACCCAGCCGGGCCACGGCTCGGGGGGTGCCACGGCCCACACGAACCAGCCGTACCGGCCGCCGGCGTCGGCGTCGTCGATGGCGAGCAGCGGGTAGCCGTTGTCGCCGAACATCGGGGCGGCGTCGGGCACTGTCACGTCGGCGTCGCCCACCGGGAACTGCGGGATGGCGTCCACCGTGACGACGTGAACCCGCTTGAAGGGCAGCAGTATCCACCCGTCGCCCTTGTGGTCGGCCGCCCCGCTCGTGCTCGGCGGGATCACTTCGTAGAGCTTCATGTCGTCCTCCGGGTAGTCGGGGGTCAGCGCGGTGATGGAGCCGGGCACGAACGGAGTGGCGCCGCTCAGGTAGCCGGCCACGCGACGGCGGGTGTCGGCGCCGCTGATCGAGTGGCGGTCGACCTTGCGGCTCGTCCACTCCTTGTGCTCGCACACGTTGTCGGCCGGACCATGGCCGTCGAGCAGGACAGCCGCTACCTTCGCCGCCGTCTCGATCTGGTCAGGGCGCCACGGCTCGCGGGACGTGCCGACGTTCTCGACCTCGATGCCGTGAACCGAGGAGTTGTACATCAGGCCACGCCAGCCGCCCCGGCCCGCGTGGTTGGCCCGGCCCGCGGCGATGACGTAGACGGTGTTGTCACGGCCGATGCCGACGTTGCAGAGGGGGCCGGGCACGTCGGAGCGGCCCCGGATGAGGATGCCCAGCGAGGGCATGTTGCCCGTGGCCGCACCGGCCGTGTGGTGTACCACGACGCCCTTGGGGAAGAAGCTGTCCGAGCCTCTCGTGCGCCAGCCGTCGACCTCGACGACCTTGAGCCCCGCCGCACGCAGGCGGTCGGCCATCCCGACGTCACGAGGCATCGAACAGCGCCTTCCACTCGGCCGCCCGGTACACGTCCGGGATTTCGAGAGGGAACAGGGGCAGGTACTCGGTCGTCTCGTCGTTGACCGCCTCCGCGGCGAAGTCGATGTCGCAGCCGTCGAGCTGGTCCTCCTCGCCGGGCGTCAGTCTGCTCAACGTGCCTCCTAGAGCTTGATGATGAAGTTGACGGCCAAGTAGGGCGGGAGGTTGTTGTGCGTCTCGCCACTGCCCGTGGGCTGGTTGGTCGCCGTAGCGGGGACGATGTTGATGCCGGTGACCGACGAGCCGCTGTCGGTTGTCCCGCCGTTGGTGTTGCTGGGCACGGCGTTCGTGGCCCCGTCCACGAAGTTGCCGCTCTCCGCGAGGAACACGTCGTGTGTGTGGCCCGGGTCTGTGAGGTTGTGGTCGTGCGGGTCCTGCACGTGGGTGTGACTGGGCAGTTGCGCCGTGGTCAGCGCGACCGCCTTAGCGCCCCCCGTTTCACCCAGCACGTTGAACTCGGCCTGCGCAGCGTCGGGCATGACCGGGAAGCGGCCCTTGAGGTTCGGCAGGAGGAAGTCGGCCGGGCCGGTCCCGCCGTAGGTCGTGCCGATGACTGCGTACAGCGCGGCGCCGGCCTGCCCGGGAGCGCCGTCGGAGCGCTGGCTGCCGTCGCAGAAGTGCCAGCCCGCGGGAGCAGCGGCACCCGGCCACATCCGCATCTCGCCGGTCATGCCGACTGTCGCAGGGTCGACGTGGTGAACGTGGTCGCCGCGGGCGAGGGTGTCGGTCACGCCGGCGGACTCGGCGCCAGTGGTGACATCCGCGATTGTCGAGGCGTCCGCCGGCGCAGCCGCCTTCCACCCGGTAGCGGCTGTGGAGTCGGCCATGAGCACAGAGTCGTCGGCCGGGGCGGGCAGGCGGCCCACGGTGTCGGCGGCCGTGCCGACCAGGAGGTCGCCCTTGGCGTCGACCAGCGTGGTCGGGATGCCCCGGTGAACGTGGTCGCCGCGGGCGAGGGTGTCGGTCACGCCGGCGCTTTCGGTGGCGGCGACGTCGGCCACTGTGTCGACGACGGCCAGCGGGGCGCCCTTCCAGCCCGAGGGCAGAGACGAGTCGGCCATGAGCACAGAGTCGTCGGCCGGGGCGGGCAGGCGGCCCACGGTGTCGGCGGCCGTGCCGACCAGGAGGTCGCCCTTGGCGTCGACCAGGCCCCGTAGGTCGGCCGCTGTGATGAGGTCGTAGATGTCCTCGAAGTGCTGCGGGACCGGGCAACAGCGCACGACGGTCCCCGAGGCGTGCGTGAGGCCCGAGCCTGCGGCCGAGCCCGTCAGGTAGCGCTTGGCCAGCGACGTCGACCGGAAGGTCGCAGCGTCGAACGCGCCGTCGCACAGGACGATCTCACGTCGGGCGTCGTTGGTCGGCTCGAACACGAGGTACATGGGCGATGTGCCACCGCCCGTGGTCACGACGGGGAACACGATGTCGTTCGGACCGACGTTGCCCGTCAGGGTCGTCTCGAAGGCGGCGAGCAGGTGCGTCTCGATGGCGGTCACTCGTGCCCTCCAAGGAACATCTCGGCCAGCAGGCCGACGTTGAAGGCCCCGGGCGACTGCGAGCCGCCGCTGAGACTGACGATGCCGCCGCGGAAGGTCACCCAGCAGACGACGAGGGGCGAGCCACGCTGGGGCAGCACGGTGACCGGCGCCCCCACCTCGATCACCGTGCCGCGGTAAAGCTCCTCTGCGGGCTCCAACAGGTACAGGTCGAGGTTGGACCCCTCGATGCCCTTGAGCGAGGCGTGGACCCGTCGGCCGAGACCCTTGGCTCGAATGGGCCGGCGCCCCGGCATCTCCACCTGGTCGCCGCACGAGATGGGCATGCGGATGATCGTGTCGCCCGCTCCCGGGTAGGCCCGGAACACGAAGCCCCGGGCCGCGGGGCGGGCCGTGCGGGTGGGGCTGGCGTAGAGCTTCACCATGCCGGCCACGTAGCGGCCGGTGACGCCCCGCATGCTCTGCTCGTCGGGCACGGTGCCGGTCGTCAGGTTGACGATGCGGCGCCACGCAGGCGAGTCGGCGTCGAGCAGGGCAGCGGGGTCGGTGGTGGCGTAGAACTCGATGCGGGTGTCGTCGACCACGGCCTCGGCGTCGAGGTAGGCGCCCACCCAGGACTTCTCCGACGCGGTGAAGAGGTCGCCCAACGGGCCGATCAGGTGGCCCTCGACCTCGTAGGTCGTCTCCTCCCGGTAGAGCCCGGCCCCGGCGACGGCGACGAACAGCCGGTCGAACAGCGCCTGCACGTCGGTGACGACACCGGCCGAGCTGTGCGTGTCGAGGTCGCGTGACATGCCCGCCGTGGCGAGGTCGTAGCGCCAGAGCCCGGCCGCCGCCCCGTGCCCAAGCACACCGAGGTACACCGCGTCACGCGCCGTGACGATCCGGTGCGGAGCGTGGTCGGGCGAGTGGTCGTCGCTGTCCTGGTGGTCCCACTGCTTGCGCACCGAGGCGTTGACGAGGGTGAAGCTGTCGGGGTCGAGCTGCGCCCGCCAGAACGAGCCCACGGCGCCGGTGCCGGTGGGCTCGCGCAACGAGTAGAAGACGAACCCACCGCCGTAGCCGAGGGCCTGCACACGGGCCGAGTCGCTCACCTTCGTCTGGCCCTTGAGCTCCAAGGCCGTCAGGCCCTCGTTGAGCCCGAGGGCGTACACGTAGCCGTTCGAGGCCGAGGCGAGGATGGCGGCGCCCGCGTCCACGAGGTCGACCCACGTCTCGCCCGGCCCGAGCGTCACCAAGGCGATCGAGCCGACGCCGGGCTTGGCCTCGTACAGCACGTTGTCCTTGGCCGCCAGTACGAAGCCGCCGGTCGACGTCGCCTTGGCCGCCCACACCCTCGAGGCCGCCAGGTCGCTCCAATGGGCCCAGGCGCCCCCGATGCGCCGGTGGATGCCGTTGGCGCCCAGGGCGGCGTACACGGTGGTGCCGACGGCAACCAGGTCCTCGACGGTGGTGGCCGCCTCGCCGACGTGCGGACTGTCGTCGTTGTAGGCGCCGCCCGCCGCCGCCGCGGGGTCGGTGCAGCGCCGGACGGTGGTGCCGCTGGCCATGTACTGCGCGGTGCCGTCCCACGCCAGGGCGAGGTTCGACGCTGCGCTGGCGTCGACCAGGCGGGTCTCGGGCAGGAGGGTGAATGATTCGAGCTCACCGGGGCGGCCCGGGCGGATGTCGACGTGCGCCGAGTCGAAGAAGCGCAGCGAGTCCTCGGGCGCCGGCTCGCGGGTGTGGGCGAAGGCGAGGCCCTCGCCGCCGGAGAACCTCGTGCGGCTGAAGTAGGAGCCGAAGTCGTTGCGGAGATCCTCGGGGGTCTCGGCCATCGACACCTGCGGCGCCTGCAGCGGGGCCGATGTGATCTCCAACGGCCGGTCGGGGCCGACGGCGAGGCGGTAGAAGGTGTCGCCCAGGCGGCAGCCGTAGCCGTAGGCCCGGGGCCGGGCCATGGTCGAGGTGTTGGGGAGCGGCATTACCAGCCCCTCGCCACGGTGATGGGGTAGCGGCTGCGGAGCTGGCGCTTGGCCTTGGCCAGCAGGTACTCGTACTCGCGGATCAGGGCGTCACGCAGCCTCGTGGCGCTGCCAACGGGGAACCCCTGCTGGGCCTGCTGCTCGGTGAGGAACTTCTGTGCGATCGGGTCGGCCTCGCGCCCCGACATGAGGTACGAGACGGCCGACACGATGACGAGGCGCTCCCATGCCGGGTCGATCGACAGGTCGGCCAGGTCGACGTCCTCGCTGTCGGGGCGCTCGAAGGACTTGGCGTAGACCAGGTGGCCGGTGACCCCGTTCATGAGGGCCTTGCCCGTCGAGCTGCCGCCGTAGTGGTCGAGGAAGGTCAACTCGTCGTGGCGGGCGCCGCTGATGTCCCACATCCACAGCGGCCACGCGACGGCGGCGGGGATCTCTGTGGTGCTCCCGGTCCCGGCCGACACCGCGATGGTGTCCACGGCGTACAACTCGGGGAAGAGGGCGTCGATGGCGTCGCACACGGCGTCGAAGGCCGCACGGCGGCGCCAGGTGGGCATGACCTTGGCCACGCCGCCTACGGCGTGCAGCGCGGGCTCGGTGCCGTTGGCGCCCCGGATGAGCGACGACAGCACGTTCGTCGAGGCGTCGACCGCACCGACGACGATCTCCTCGATGCCGACCTCGATCAGCATGCCCGGGCCGAGAATGTCCTCCTCCTCGGGCGACAGCAGTGCGGGGTCGTAGCTCAGCGACGTCGCGTCCTCGGCCAGCTCGGCGGCCAGGGTGAACCGGGTGGGCTGGTCGTCTGCGGGTTCGAGGAACTCGCGCATCATCCGGTCGATGAGGCCGGAGACGGGGCGGGCGTCGGAGCCGAGGACGGGCATCAGGAGGGCGCCTTCACCAGCGCGGAGTGCGCCCCGTGCGACAGGCACCTGGCGCCCAAAGACGCCACGCTCAACTGCACGGTCAGATCAAGCCGGAGAGCTGTCGCGATGTCCTCGCCGACGGCGCCCTCCCCGATGGTCAATGTGCCTCCACCCGACCACGAACCCGTCGTCGGGGCGCCGAAAGCGAGGCACGCGGCGAGCCGCTCGCTCGTCGCGGAGACCACGGCGAGGTGGCCGTCCAGCGTTCCCTTTCGCGTGCCCCCGTTCGCGACCACTATCGGGTCGCTCTGCAGGACGGTCGTCGCCCCGAGCTTGGCCCGGAAGATGCAGGTGATGTCACCGGCAGTCGTGTTCTGGATGGTGAGGCTCGTCGCGAACATCACGACGTCACCGGCGGAAAGCTGCCCCGCCGCAAAGTCGAACGCCACGAGGGTCCGCTCGGTCGCGGTGTTACTAGCGCCCTGGTTGTGGCTCCCAGCGGGGGCCAACAGAACGGCCCCGCCCGATGGAAGGGCAGCCCAAACCCGTGTGCCGTCGAGGAAGGTCACGGCGCTGGGCACACCGGAACCGAGCTGGTCGGCGGGGACAAGGGCGGACGCGTCGAGCCCGGCGTAACCACCGGCCGCCCCGCGCCGCTCCTGTCGCTCGAATGCGGCCCCTGCGACGTGGTCGGTGATCGCTTGGTCGACCTCGCCGACGGTCGTGTAGACGGGGTGGGGGTTCTCCACGGCCTCGTGGGCGGCCACTGCCGACGCCGGGGCGTAGATGCCGTCGGCCTCGGCAGGCGTGAGGTAGCCGGGGTGCGGGTCCGGTGTGCCTGCATGGCCGGCCACGGCACCTACGGGCTCGAAGGCGGACGCTGCCTCTGCCGCGGTCAAGTAGCCCGGGTGGGGATCTCCGGCGCCGGCGTGGTCTGCGACCTTGGCGTCGGCCTCGGCAGGCGTGAGGTAGCCGGGGTGCGGATCGGGCAGCGCTGCGTGGGCTGCCACGGCGTTGGTCACGTCCGCGTCGGTGGCCACCGTCTCAACGAGGTCGTCGAGCGACACCGGCTCGTCGGGATCGCGGTGGACGACGATCGGCAGTGTCGAGTCGCCGTAGTCCAGGTCGTAGTGCCCGGGGTCGGCGTAGAAGCGGCCGTTGCCGGCGGCGTCGGTCGAGAAGGGGTTGAGCGCCGGTGTCGCCTTGGTGTGCGACGTGTAGAGCGTGGCCAGTGTCGTGGTGCCGGCCAGGAAGACCGAGACCTGCGTGTTCTTCAGCAGGGCGCCTCGGGGCGCCAGGAACGTCTCCTGGTACAGCCCGGCGTAGGTGTACGCCATGGCCGGCCTCAGCGGTAGCCGGCGTTGAGGACGCCCGCCGCGGCGGGCGCTGTGCTCCCGGTGGCGGTCGCCGTGACGGCGTACTTGATCGAGCGTGTGAAGTCGAACGGAGCGGGCAGGGCTTCACGGATTGCGCTGCTGCCCGGAACGAACAACGACAGCTTCGGGGTGGTCGAGCCGAGCGTCACTGTGTCGGCGTCGAACAACTGGAGGAAGATGCCGGTGGCGTTCTGGTTGTAGACCTCGATGTACCCGAGCCTGCCGGGGGCGGCCTTCATCGTCTCGACGGCCGCCGAAGCGCTGGCGTCGAAGAAGGGGATGAGGCTGTCGCCCCCGTAGGCAAGGCCCGGAGTTGCCATTACGCCCGCTTCACCTCGGGCAGCGCTTCGAGGATGTCGATGTCGCGCTGCGCGGTGACGACGAGCTTGCCGTCGACGAACTGGCCCACCAGCTCGCCGTTGGGCGAGTAGGCGATGAGGTTCGGGTACCGGTCGCACACGAAGGTGACGGGCTCCGGCTCGGGGGCGGCCTTGACGGCCTCAGGCTCCGGCTCGACGGTCGCCTCGGGCTCCACGTCGTCGGCCGCGTGGGGAGCGGCCGAGACATCGGTGCCGTCGGACAGGTCCGCAGCGGCGGCGGGCTCGTCGACCGGGGCGGCGGCGTCGGTGCCGGCGATCTCGCCGGCCGACGGAGCCACGACCTCGGCGTCGGCCGGCGTCACCGACGACGGGAACTGGCCCGCGTCGGAGAGGTTGACCAGCGCGCGGTCCCTGAAGTCGATGCCCCCGCCGGCCTGGCCGTCGAGGAAGTCGGCAGCCGCCTCGCGGTTGCGCTCGATGGCGGCGGCCACTGTGGCGGTGAGGGGGTCGCCGTCCTTCGGGTCCGACGCGTCGGGCTCGGCGCCCAGCACGGCCACGGTGTCGGTCGTGACCTCCTCGCCCCGGTCGTCGGCAGCGTCGCCCGAGACGGCGGCGTCGGTGTTCGGCGCCTCGACCTCCTCGGTGACGACTTCGACCGACTCGTCGTTGGCGGTCGGGATTGCGTTGGCGGTGCGTGTGGTCTTGCCCATGGCGGCCTCCTAAGCCTCGTACTCGTATGCGACGACGACGAGAGCTTCGGGGGCGGCGATGCCGGTCCCGATCTTCTCCCGCTCGATCGTCAGGACTTGGCCGGCGGTCATGCGGCGACCGGCGACCTCGTTGACGATTTCCCTGCCGTCGAAGGCGGCGGCGTTGGTGCCGGCCACGAAGTCGACGTTGCCGATCTCCGTGGTGGCCAAGCCGTCGGTGCCCCGGTTCTTCACGTTCCAGTGGAACGTGTTGGCGTTGGCGCCGGTGATGAGCGCCTGGGGCACCACGGTGATGCTGAGGATCTTGCACGGCCGCTCGGCCATGAAGATGGGCCACTCCTTGGTGGCGTCGGCTGCGAGTGCCGCCGGGAGGCTGCACTGCGAGGTCTTGCCGCGCAGTGCAGCTCGGATGGCGGGGGGGACTCCGTTCATCGGGCTCCTTCCCTTACGCCGTCGCCAGGCCGGTGATCTTGCCGTGCCACTGCTCGGGCCCGTACTCCAACCCGGCCTCGCCGTAGAGCTGCTCCTTGTCGGCGGCGCCCGTCTTGGCGAGGGGCTCGAAGAACATGTGGCCCTTCTCCGGGATGGTGAGGAAGCGGGGCTTGATGACCGACATCTCGGCGGCGAGCACCTCGTCGACCGGCTGGTGCCGCTCGAAGCACACGCCGACCATCCCGAAGTCCGTCTCGATCTGATTGATCGAGAAGCCGCCCACGTTACGGGACTCCGGCGCGTAGGCGTAGATGTCGCTGATGCGCTGGCGGCTGAAGGCGTTGGCGAACAGGATGAGCTCGGAGAAGATCGCCCCGCTGTCGGCCATCGACTTGAACAGCGACTGGAAATGGTCGCGGTTCAGACGGGCGCCGGCGGCGGCCACCACGTTCGTGGTGACGGCGTTCTTCATGCCGCGGGTCTTGCGGGCGGTCGTGTTGTCGACCGGCTTCTGGTAGGCGCCCTGCAGGAACGAGTAGTCCATGTCCCGGGCGGCCTGCTCCAGCTTGAGCCGGCGCTGGGTGACCCGCTCGTTCTGCACCGGCTGGGTGCCGAGGATCGACGCCCCCGAGATCTGGCCGACGGCGCCCTGCTTCGTGTAGCTCAGCTCCACGCCGTACTGGAAGATCTGCAGAATGTTGCTGATCGGGGAGCGCGTCCGGGCGTTGTAGACCGGATCGGCGCCTTCGAGGATGGCCGGCTGTGCGGCCGCGGCGTTGTCGATGGACTGCCACTGGATCTCGGTCGCCGTAGCGGGGATGCCGCCGGTGAGCCCGCCGATCATGCTGAGGAACGGCGTCTCCTTGGGCGTGACGAAGAACAGCTCGCCCACGTAGTTGGGGAGGTTGAATGTCGTGCCCTGGCCTGTGACTGCGCCCATCGTTCGTTACCTTTCTCGGTGGTCGCGGCTCAGGCGGGTGCCCGAGGCGCCATCTGCTGCTGGGTGAGTGTGTCCTTCAGCTCCATGGATTTCCGGTAGTCGCCCGCCTGCTCGGCGGCTGCGATCTGCTCGGGGAGAGCGGCAGGCGCGGCCTGCCCGGTACCTGCCTTGATGGCGTCGGCCTGGGCCTGCACGGCACCGAGCGCGGTCGCCGCGTCGGTCCCTGCCGGCGCCTGCGTGCCGTCGCCTTCCGTGCCGGCCGGTGCGACCGTGGCGGGAAGGCCGATCTCCTCGGCGAACGCCTTGAACGCCTCGGGGGTGAACTCGTCGACCTTGCGCTCGGCGGCGAACTGGTCGAGGGCGATGGATGCGAGCTTGGTGGAGGTGTCGAAACCTGCAGCGGCGGCCAGCAGCTTGGCGTTGGTGCTGCGGAGCGCCGTGATCTCAGCGGCCTGGGCCTCGCTCTTGTTGCGCAGCTTCGCGAAGTCCTTGGAGTCCTCGGTGGGCTGCTGCTGGGCGGTCTTGCTGTCGTCGACTTCGGGCTCGGGCATCTCTCTCCTCTACGCCCCACACGGCGATACGCGAACTCGGGCGTTGGATCGCGGCCGGCGCAGAAGAGAACGGGAACGACACGTCGCGCTGCTGCCCCGACGTCGTGCCGCTGCTACCGCACACCCTGGTTCTACGACCGGTTCGGGTGATGACCGATCGACCTTCCCACTCGTCTCAGGGAGCGGGCCACCTGCTGAGTCACAACGATGCCATTCGGCGCGCGCGCCGTCAAGCATTTACGTCGGACGAAGGCCCGTGAGCCTGCCCGAGCGGTCGCGCTCGACCAACTCGTCGCTGCCGAACTGCGCCCGTGAGCGGGAGAGAAGCCGCCCTATCGTGCGGATCTGGTCGGCGTCCTGCACGACCAAGGCGTCTGCGAACTCGTCGACCGTCAACTCGTCGTCGGGGTCGTTGAACCGGCGCACCAGGTCGTTGAGCGCGGGCAGCTCTTGCGCCGCCCGCGAGAACAGACGCCGAGCGCCCTCGCCCTCGAGGCCGAAGGCGGTCAGCCGCTCGGCCTCTTCGAGGTCGACCTGCGCACCGAAGCCGTAGCGGGAAGCCTCGCCGCCGACCTGCGAAGCGCGGATGCGACGCTCGAACTCCATGGGCGATGCCGCCCTGTCGATGACGGAGGCAAACAGGGCGGCATCGGAGATCTCGACGGCGCCGTAGTTGTCGGCGTACCAGGCCCGCACGTGCTCGCCCGCGGACATGACGCCGACGTACAGGGCGCTCAACTCCGCTTCGAACTCCGCCGGCGACTTCTCGCCCTCGATGAGTGCACGCTGCCGCTCGGGCGTCAGCACCAAGTCGGGCGGCACGCCGAACTCTGCGAGGCGCCGCTTGTAGCCCTCGACGTTGGAGAGGTACTCGAACTCGCTGAGTCGCAGCGTGCCGTCCTCGCGCCGGTTGCCGGCGAAATACACGTCGTACACCGCCCGGTTCTGGCGCATCGTGTGCAAGGCCATCTCGGGCGAGCCCGTGGTGGTCCATGCGTCTGCGAAGACCTGCACCAAAGGCTCGGGCAGGTAGGGGAACAGCAGGCGCACCTGCGAGTAAAAGTCGGAGCCCGGCGCCGGCGTGGCCGGAGGCGGCGGGGTGACGGGGGGCGTCGTCGGCGGAGTCGACGCCGGGGGCTGGCCAGGGTGCCACTGCTGGAGCGCCTCGTCGGGAATTGTCCACGTCTTAGAGGAGCCGGGGGATGTGATGTCCATCAGGTCGCCTTCCTCACGCCGCCGCCGGCGAAGGCGGCGCTGAGCGCCTCCAGCCCGTCAGCGGTCACCTTCTTGACACCACGCTTGAGCCCCTCGCTGCGCAGGAGCCCCTCCGCCGTGGTGCGGTCGTTCATGCGGACGATGCGCTCGAACATCGCGTCGGACTCGTCGGCCACCTGCCCCCACACCGTCGACACCACGCCGCGCCACGGCTGGGCGATCGACTCGTAGTCGAGCCGCTCGTCCTCGTACTCGGGGAACAGAGCGAGGCGCTGACGCCGCAGCTCCTCCGTGAGCATGTCCTGGGCGCCGGGCTCGGTGGCCAGCCGACCGGCCCACTTCTGTACCAGCGCGTCGTCCCACCTACCGTGGACCGGGCCGAGCCAACGCCGCGCCTCGGCCCGGACGTCTTCGATGAAGTCGACGCCGGTGCGCACCGGCGCCTTGCCGATGGCGCCGGTGAGCGCGGGGTCGACGGCGCCCAGCGTCGGGTTCACGAGGCGACGGGCCTGCTCGCCCACGTACTCTTCGCTCCAGTCGCCCACGGTGAGCCTGTCGGCCATGAGGTGCACAGCCGACTCCGGCACGCCTTGGAGGCCGCTCTTGCGCAGCATCTCCGCGACCTTGATCCGGTTGTCCTCCTGGATGCGTCGGGCCTGCGCAGGGTCGCCGGCCACCAGCGCCGCCCACTGCCGCTGCGCTTCGTTGCGCGAGGTCCACCACTTGGTGGTCTGCAGCTCTGCTTGCGTGACGGTGCGGCCTTCGAGGATCGCCTGGGCCGTGAGGGCGAGCACCTCGGCGTCGCGCAGCCACGGCCGGATCTGCGCCTCCTTCTCGAAGTCGGCCACGAACGCATCGAAGGGGTGCTCGCTGCGGTTCACCAGCTCGTTGACTGTGCCGAAGTGCAGCATCCCCTCGCCGCGGAATGTGTCCCACGTGACCTGGCGAGCAGCGGGGGCGGTCTCGCCGGTGATCGCCTTCACGGTGTCGGTCCCCGCGGGGAACGCCCACACCATCCGTGTGTTGGTCCCGGGGATCGTGTAGGAGAGGTGGTACCAGTAGTTCTGGCCCTTCGACGGGTCACCGATCAGCAGCAGTTCGGCGCCGCCGGGCACGTTGCGAAGATCGGCCATCAGAAGGCCCTTCTCGTTGTCATCCCGTTGTCCGTGGTCGGCGCCGGCTCACCCAACGCCTGCGTACTCCCGACGGCGGCGCGCGCCGCACGGGCGGCGCTCCTGGTCCTGGGCGAGGACTGAGCGGGCTTGGCGGGCGGCGACTTCTGGCCCTTGAGCTCCAAGGCCGGGTTGCCGATGGCGTCCTCTGCCTCGGACTGCGAGTTGATCGAGTAGTGGACGTGGGGCGGGGTGGTCTTGGCGTTGCCGGTGTTTCCGACCGTCCCAATCTGCTGACCCTGCGTGACCGTCTGACCTTGTCTCACGTCGATGCGATCAAGGTGGGCGAGGTAGTGATACCGGCCGTCGGTCCCCTTGATCCACACCCGGAGGCCGCCCTTTCCAGAACTGCCTGCTTTGACCACTGTGCCGCCGATCGGCGCAACCGCAGGTGACCCCTTCTTGCCGAAGATGTCGGTCCCCTTGTGTTTGCGCTTCCCGCCGTCGCGGTCGGCCCCCATGGTGTCGACGAATGTGCCCCCGGGCACGGGGTTGATGATCGTGCTGCCGTCGCCCGAGGCAGGAGCGGCGGTGGTAGCCGTGTCCTCCTCGCCCTCGTGGTCGTGGTCGTGCTCCGCTTCCTCCTCGGGCTCCTCGCCCGGCATCGACATCAAGTCGGGGATCATCCCGGTGGGGCCGCTCCCGGCGATGCGGGACGACATGTCGACGAGCACCCCCTGCAGGAGTTCCTTCATGGAGTTGTCGGCCATCAGCGCGCGCCCATCAGTTGGTCCATCCCCACGATGCTCTTAAGGAGGTTGTTGCGGCCGACCTCGACCTCCTCGATGTTGTCGAGACGCTCAATCTCCGGCCGGTAACGCTGCTCCATTTCTTCCTTGAACCGGGCCACCGGGTCTTCGACCACGACAGCGTCGGAGGTCGCCTCACCCTCGGCCGCATCACGCTGGGCCACGAGAAGCGAACGCTCCTGCTCGGCACTCTCGCGGCTGAAGCCGGCGAGCAGCCCTGTGAGTTCGGCCATCTCCTCGGCGTCGGGGTCTCGCCCGCCCAGCATCGAGCGCACCGTCGACTTCACCGCCTGGGCAATCTCGTCGGCACCCGGGAGCCGGAGGGGCGGCAGGGGCTTCGTGTCCTCGGGGAACTGCTGCTTGCCGGCGGCGTACTGCTCCAAGGCGTCGAGCGGGATGGTGTTGCGACTACCGAGGCCCGAAGCGTTGGCATAGGCGAGCAGCTCCGTGAAGGCCGCACGGGTCACCTCGTCGTAGGTGCCGAGTTGGAACTTGGCCCCCTTGGGGATCAGGCCCGCGTCGACCATGCGCCGCTGTAGCCGGGCGAGGTCTTCCGGCGGCAGGTTCACCGGCAGCCACTCGTCGCCCGTGTAGTACGACGGCGGGATCGCTGTCGTCGTGGTGATCGACGGGTCCATCGACGTCACCGGGTCTGTGTGCTCTCGGACGGCAACGTAGTCCTGGGGGACGCCGATCGGCAACCGCGGCCCAGCAGCGGGCGGCGGGCCCGCCATGATGAGTTCTTCCAGGCCTGGCATCAGGCAGCAGCCTCCTCTCGGTCGTCGACCATCTCCTGCTCGAAGACCCGCTCGTACAGCGGAGCGAAGCCGGGATGCTCCTCCGCGATGGAGGTGGCGACCGCACGCAGCCACTGTCGGATGCCGCGAGCCTTCTTGGCCGAGCCGAACGTGGTCAGCCCGGACGCCTTCGCGGACTCGATGGCCCGCTCCCTCGCAAGCAGGTACAGGCGGGCGCCCTCGCCTGCGTCGGTCGCCCGGACGGCCTCGTGCTCCAGGGCGGCCTCGACCTGGCGGATGTTGCGGTCGGTGCGCCCCGGGTCGTACGAGCCCGGGTCGTAGCCGGGGTACTCCTCCATGAGCGCCTCGCGGATCGTGCGCAGCCACTCGGTGGCGCCGGGGTCGCGCCGATCGCCCAGCTTGTCCTTGGCGTTCCGGTAGACCATCCCGGCGATGCGAGCGTTCACGCGCTTGAGCGCGTCCTCGGGGCTGATCGCCTTGCGCTCACCGGAGGCGATCTGACGTGTGTAGGCGTCGATGTCGAACTCGCCGCCGCCCGGGGCGAAGAACCCGTAGACGTCGGGGAAACGGCGGGCCAACTCGGGGTGTTCACGCTGCCAGTCGGCCACTTCTTTCGTGGGTGCCGACGGGCCCTCGGTCTTGCCCTGCACGACGAGCAGCGCGTCCTCGCCGAAGCGCTCGAGGAACGCTTCCAGGGCGGGCGTGCCGCCCGCCTTCTCCGCCTCGTCGAGCTTCTGGTACTCCTCGATCATGCGCTGCTGCATGAGGAGGTTCCCGTCCTTGTCGAAGGCGAGAAACCGGGGCGACGGCGCCGAGGGCGCCACGAACTGCGCAGCGCCCCGGAGGGCGTAGACGAGCTTGGCCTTGTCCTTGGCGTCCTTCAGGAGCCGCTCCTGGCCCTCGATCGAGTCGGTGGGGTAGTCGCCGGTCGACTTGAGGTAGCGGGCCACGTCCCACACGGTGTTGTTCCACATGCGGTCGTCCTGGCGACCGAAGGGCGTCTTGCCGGTCTGGCGGAACTTCTGCAGCCACGCGGGCAGTACCGACTCGATCAGGCCGCCCTCGGTGTCGAGTTCACCGAACGGCATGACGATCTTGCGCACCGCGTCCCACTCGGGCTTGTCGGGCAGGAACGCGCCGGCGGGCACGGTGACCGCCAGGCCGAAGCCGGGCAGCACGGTGCCGCCGAAGACGTTGAGACCCTGTACGCGCCCCGCCATCGGCACAGGAACCCCGATCATCTTCTCGGTGACGAACTGGCTGCCGGGGTAGGCAAACATTTCCTCGCCGGTCGTCTCGTCGGTGTAGAAGAACCCCGAGCCGCGGGCGCCTTGCACGAGCTGCTGGCCACGCCGGATCACCTTCGGGTTCTCGACGCCGATCTTGGCCCACCGGGTGCCGACCTCTTTCCACGCCTCACCGAAGGGGAAGATGTGGCGGGTGATGTCGAAGAACTGGCTGCGGTCGCTCAGGTCGTAGAGCAGCTCCTTGGTCTTGTCGAGCCCGAACCCCTTGGCGAGCGTGTCGACGTCGTCGAGCGTGAGCCCGCTTCGCGACGAAGCGGCGCCGGCCCATTCCGCAGGGAGCACAGCGAACCCACGGTCGCCGGGCAGCGCTGTGAACTTCTCGTCGAACACAGCGCTGGGCACATCGACAGCGAGGATGTCACCGCCCTTCGCGTACTCCTCTGCGATGTCGCGACGATGAGTGAACCAGCGCCCGACGTTTTCACGGGCGTCGGCAGGAAGCGCCGCGAGCTGCTCGGGGGTGAGGTGCTCCGCCTCGCCTCGATAGAGCCGCACGAAACCCTCGGGGGCGGCGTCGCTTCTTCCGATCTGCTCGTCGAAGCGCTTCAGCGTCGAACGGCCCAATCCCGCCTTCTCGGCCGCCTGGCGGGCAGCAGCCTGAGCGGCAGCGTCCATGCCCGGCAGCAACTCCTCGACCCGCTGCCAATAGAACTGACGGAACGACGGCGAGCGCGACAGCTTGTTCGTGGGCTTCGACATCAGCACCGAGAACATCGTGTCGACGGCGTGGTCGAGCGCCGACGCCACCTTGCCCCCGGCGCTTCCACGTCCGACGAGCGCGATGTCGCCCTTGACGCCCTCGGGACCGACGCCCTCGGCCCGCAATGCGTCGAGCTTGGCACGGAGCGCCTTCGACGCCCTGATGCCTTCGCGGATGGGTTCCCCGTCGAGCACGCCAGTGGCGACGGCATCCGTCAGGCGCTGGTCGCCGCCGGTCTTCACCTGCAGCCGGTGGAACACGCTGTCGATGTAGTCGTCGGCGCTCAGCACCTTGCCGTCGTCGCGGTACGAGGTGCCGTCCGGTCGGTGCCTCACGTTGAGCATCTCGCGGCCCTCGGCGCCTGCCATCTCGTCGCGGAACTTCTGGCCGGGGCCCTCCCAGAACCAGCGCTTGGCGTCCTCGACGTGGTTGCCGGTGAGGCCGGGCTCGAACCGCTCTGTAGTCGATTGCACCGTTCGACGCGTGACCGGTTCGGTGCTGTGGGCGACCCGGAGTTTCGCCGGCCGAAAGATCACGACTGGGTTGTGCTTTTGGGACTTAGTCCGTACGCCGCCCTTATACGTGAAGCCGTCGTAGCCGAGGTCGACCAGTTCATCGTGGAGGCTGTGCAACGACTCATCCACCTCGTACTTGACCATGCCCGCCTCGCCGTAGGCGCGACGAAAGAGTTGGTAAAGGCGGGCACCCGTTGCGGACGGGTCGTCGAGAGCCCTTCGGATGGCCTCCTCAGTGTCGACATAAAAGTCGGAGTCTGCCAAGAACCCCTCGTAGTGGCGGCGGAACGCTCCCCGTACGTCCTCGGGGAGCGGCCGCTCGATGTCGATGAGGCGGGGTGGGGTGTCTCCAGCCCACTCGACGCCGTAAACCCGAGGATCGTTGCCCTTACCTTTTTTCGTGTAACTGCGCGCCACGTCGGGGTTATCAGTCAGGTAAAAGCCGGGACCGAAAAGATTGTCGGCGCCTGAGCCCGTCCCGAATTCGTCGGGATCAATGGCGTCGCCTAGGAACCGGCGCGAGGTGCCGTGGTAGAACGATGAGCCGGGGATTTCGGCCAGTTCCTCGACTTCCTCGTCGATAATGTCGACGACAGTTCGGCCCGGTACGGCGTCACCGTCGGCCCAGCCGCCGGCCACCCGGGAAGCCACCGGGTCGGTGCGAAGCTGGAGCAACTCATCGCCCCATGCGGCGGGGAACTCGTCCTCCTCCCGGTACACCTTCCGCTTGCCCATGTGGACGACACGGTCACGCCACCCGCCTCCGTTGCGGCTCATGGCCTTGGCGAACTCGTCGGCATCGGCGGCTGCAGCCGAGGCGTCGGCGAAGCCCTCGCCGGTCAGGCCCGCGCCACCGCGACGGCCCGTAGCCCAAGCGATGTAGGACAACGGGTGACGGAACAGCGAGTCCATCCCCGACGCGGCCATGCGCACCTGCTCCTCACCGATGACCCGGACGGTCCAGGCGCCTCGGATCAGCACCATCGGCTTCCACACGTCCTGCAGGGCGAAGTCGAGGAAGGCGACGGGCAGGTCGAGCGCCGGCTTGTTGAGCAGGCGGCCGTAGCGCGACGTCATCCGGCGGATCGCACGGGCGTCGGGCAGCGGGAGCGAGCGGTTCAGGTACTCAACGGCCAGGTGGGGCGACGGCAGGGACGCCGACACGCCGTCGATCCCGACGCCGAAGATGGGGACGTTGTTGGCGAGTTCGTCGACGAAGTACTTCGCCATCTCGTCGTTGTAGTTGCGGACGATGCCGGTCATCCGCCGCGCCGTGTTGGCGTCGGTGTAGTCGCCCACCTTCGTCATCGTGTCTGTGAGTACATCTGTCACCACGCGGAAGAGATCGACCCGGTTCTCTGTGCGGGCCAGCTCGTCGATACGCTGGTCGACCACCTCACCGGGGAGCTTGGCGTTGCGCATGAAGCGGTCCATCCGCTCGACCACGTCGTCGAGGTCGTTCACGTCGACCGCCTCGCCCGGCATCTGCTGGAGCATTCGCACGCCGTCGAGGCGCTTGCGGAAGTCGGGGGCGAAGCGGGCGATCTTGCCCATGGCGAACTCGTCCGTCGAGCGCACGGCGACGCCGAGTGCCGGTGCGAGGACGTCGACCACCTCGTCGGTGGTGCGGGCGTCGGTCAGGTCGCGCAGGAGCGCCACGGGCAGCTTGCCCTTCACCGTGCTACGCATACGGTTCAGGTTCGTCTCTGTCGCCAGGTAGTCGACGACCTTGGAACCGTCACCGGCAAGCCACTGCTCCGCCCGCTCCGACAACACCGTGGTGCGGTTGCCGTTGACCAGGCCGACCGAAGGGGGATCGAACAGCTTGTTGGCCTTCGCCGCGGCGCCAAGCCCATCGAGCGCCCGCCCGCCCGGGTCGGCGTAGATGGCCACGGCCGCATCCGTCAGGCCCGAGAGCACATTGAAGGGCGTCGTCCCCGGCTCGACCACCAGGCTGGCAGCGAAGCGACCGGGGGTGATCGCCTTGCCGCCTGTGGTCCCGAACGTCCGGGCGTAGGCGGCCTGGTCTTGCACGGCCTGCCCGCCCGGCATGAACCCGGAGCCGAGGTCAACGGCCTCGCCCTGTAGCACCTTTCGCACGGACTGGCCTGCGGTCGAGTGCTGGCCGCGCACGATGTTGTCGGCCAGCATGTTGACCGCGCCCCCCTGCTTCGCGTGCTCCACGAACGCGCCGACGAAGCCCTCCTCGCGGACCATCTGGACGCCCTCCCGGAAGAGACCCTGCGCCTCTTCCAGCGGGGCAGAGAGGGCGGTGAGGCCGGAGCGCACGACGGGCTTCACGGCGTCGCTCACGGCGTCGGCCGTTGCCGTCACCACGTCGCCTATCGAATGCCAGCCGAGCCCGCGCTTGACCTTGCGCTTGGCAGCAGCTTGCGCCGCGACCTGCGTGACAGGCGACGCACCGTCGTGCCCGCCAGCGGCCAATGCGTACGTGGTGCCAGGAGGCATCCACGGGGCGATCCGGCGGATCGACGCCAGATTCGACACCGTCTGCACGTTCGCCGTGGCGCGCTGGGTCCGCATGCGCGCCAACTCGGCGTTCATGCGCTCGAACGCAGCGTCCTCGTCCGCGTTGAAGAAGCGGGCGCTCACGAGCTAGCGCCCGTCGCACTACGGAGGGACCAGGGATAGCGTCTGCATCCATGGGAAACCGTGGGGGGAAACATGTCGCCATCGCCGTTGTCGCCATCTGGTCGGGTTTCGGGTGCTCTGTTACGGCAGACATGAAAGCGACTAGCGATTGTGCGGACTGGGCGAGGGAAAACAACACGGCAGCGCAGTGGCGGAAAAGCGCACGAGAGCACGGTTTTTCGGATTCCGCTGCTGACGTGGTGTCCGAGGAGGACCGCGAAGAAGGCCGGGCCTACGACTGGGCCACGTGCATGCAGGATCGTGGTTTCAGGTGTCGACTGCAGAGTGGGGGGCCGCCCGACACATGCTCGGATGACAGGACGAGATTCGACAATCCGTTCGGTTCGTAGCACTAGAACGCCCCCGTCTCGGCGTCTTCGAGAACCTCGCGCAAGTCCTCGGACGGGTAGCGGGCGTAGAGCGCCCGAAGGTGCTCGACGACGTCGATGTTCGGCGTGCCGCCGGCGAGCGGCTCCGCACCGGTGGTGAGAGGCTCGTTCGGCCGAGCCGTCGGGCCGAACGGGTCGATCGAGCGGGGGTCGATCGGGACGCCTGCGGGGCCAGCCTGCGGAGGCGCGCCCTGCGGCGTCGGCGCACTGGCCATGGGCGCGGCCTGCTGCTGCTCGACTGTCGCCTTACGGTCGCCGTACGTGCCGCCGGGGACCGGACGCACGGGCTGGCTGTCGGTCCGGCGGGAGAGTGCGCCGGGGCCGGACACGGCGGCCGGGCTCGACGGTGTGCGGGAGCCGCCCCGGCCCTTGCCGCGGGCCATCAGATCGCCTCCACCGGCAAGCTGAAGGTGGCGATGCCCCCCTCAAGGTCGCACCCGTCGCAGTCCTCGCCGTGGTTCTCCGTGCAGGGGTGAGACTCACTCCATAGCTGGACCAACAGCAGGTCGATGTCCTCGCCCGTCGACGCGCGCACGAGGGCCTCGCGGAAGCGGTCCTCGGCCAGGAGGTACCAGTGCTCCATCAGATCCTCCCGACCGTCTGGACGCCGCCTGTCGCTGCGCCCCCGGCGGTCAGCCGGCTCAGCACGGTGGCCACGTCGGGCGGCGGCTGGCCGGTCATCACCTCGGGCGGGGCTGCCTGCTGCTCGGCCGCGGCCTGCTGCTCCTGCAGGCCGGCAAGCACCCCCTCGATCTTCGTGCGCAGCTTGCCCGCCGGGAGGAACTCGACAGCGATCGCCATGGCCGCGGGGTCGCCCTGCTCCGCCATGGCCATGAGCGAGCCGAACAGGACGCCCTCGGCCTTGGACGCAAGGATGCGCTCCTTGATCTTCTCCAGGTTGCCGAGGCCGTCGAGGTTCTCACGGAACGTGTCGTCGTCGATGATGCCGCCCTGCATCAACTGGAGCCCGCCGACGATCTTGGTGGCGTCGTCCCAGCCGGCCATGGCGCCGTAGACCCGCCGGGTGCGGCGATGCCCCTTGATGTGCTTCGACGGTGTGTAGGTCTCGACGAAGGCGGCGCCGCCGTACGCTCCCTCCATGGTCTTGTCGACGTTGCCGTAGTAGGTCTCGTCCCACTCCAGGCGTAGCGCGTCGAGCTGCATGAGGCCGGTGGCGAGGATCGTGTGGTACTCGCGCACTTCCTCGTCGATGGCCGAGGTCAACTCCTGCAGGCCACGGCCGGTGGCCCAGCCGCCGCCGGGGTGCTGGGCGTCGTCGGTCACGGGGTAGCCCGCCACGATGCGCAACTGGCGCTCCAGGCGGTCGAGTTGGGTGAACGACTCGAACGGCACCCGGTCGTTCATCTTCGTCACCTGCGTGCCGGGGGCGAAGTAGTTCACTGCGTTGCGGCCCTTGCGGTACTTCGCCGCCTCGGTGTCGCCGATGACGTTCGTCTCCGACATCACCGCGTCCTCGATGCCGATCATGGCCAGCAGGTTGAGCCGGGCCATGGCGGCCATGAGGCCGATCACGTGGTCGTACTGGCCGGTCAGCTTTGCGAAGCTGAAGCGCTTGAAGGCCCAGAAGGGCGGGC
>DATLNE010000038.1 GCA_035536915.1 Acidimicrobiales bacterium | reverse complement strand
GTTTTACGGCGCGATTCCTACGCAACTTCAGTCGTCGTCGGCCGCTTTGAGGGCGTCGGCCAGGTGTCGGGGCACGGTCCAACGTTCCGGCGGACGATGGTGGTCGCCCGCCCACGACACCGTGAGCGGGTCGCTGCCCGCGGCGCGCAACAGCTCGGCGCCGATCTCCGGATGGCGGCGGTACTGGGCCAGGCGGGGCGTGCGGGGGCCGACGACGGTGGCCACGACCCGGGCGAACGTGCCCAGCCCCGACTCCACCTTGCCCACGTCGTGCAGGAGGGCGGCGGCCAGCACCGGGTCGGTCGCCCGCTCGCCCAAGGCCGCCTCCACCCGCCGGGCCACGCCTACGGCATGGCGCCGGTCGGCGCCGCTCATGCGCCGCCACAACGCCATCTCACCCTCACCGAGCACGCTGGCCACCCACGCCTCGGCCTCGGTCGGCGGCCCACCCGGCACCAGCGACCCGAAGAACCGCTTGGCCAGGTGCATTACAACAGGCGTTGCCACAGTTCGATGGCCGGGTCGAAGAGGCGGTCGAGCGGGAACACGAACACGACCAGCAGCAACAACCCCATGGAGTACTGGCGGAAGCGTAGGTAGCTCTCCCAGTACCGCATGGGCAGCACCCGTTCCACCACCGCCGAGCCGTCGAGGGGCGGGATGGGCAGCAGGTTGAACACCGCCAGCACCACGTTGACCGTGCCGAACAGGTAGACGAACAGCGTCAGCCGGTCGGGGTCGAAGACGTTCACGTCGAGCGAGCGGAACACGGCCGCCGCCACCAGGGCCAAGGCGATGTTCACGGCGGGCCCGGCCAGGCTCACCAACAGCCCGTGGTTGCGCGGATCGCGCATGCGCCGAGGATTCACCGGCACCGGCTTGGCGTACCCGAAGGCCGCGGCGCCGCCGCTGGCGATGGCGAGCATGGCGGGCAGGATCAGCGTGCCGAAGGGGTCGACGTGGGCTACCGGGTTCAGCGTGAGGCGCCCCGCCTGCTTGGCGGTGTCGTCGCCGAAGGCCAAGGCGACGGCGCCGTGCGACACCTCGTGGAGGATGATTGACGGGATCAAAGCCGCCAGGATCAGGGCGGTGTCTTCGGAGACCACGCCGCCGCGCACCAGCACGATCGCCCCGAGGACAAGGATGCCGCCGAGGACGAGCCGCTGTTGGCGGTTCACGCGGCGGAGATCAGCGCCGTGCGGAGGCGCAGTCGATGCAGAAACGGGCCGCAGGCATCGCTTCCAGCCGCGCCGGGTTGATGCGGTCGCCGCATCCCTCGCACACGCCGTAATCGCCGGTGTCGAGCTTGGCCAATGCCGTCTCGACGTCGGTCAACGTCTCCCGCAGGCTGTTGGCCAGCGCCTCGGCCTCGCCCCGCTCGGCCGTGACCTGGCTGGAGTCGGCGAAGTTGGCGTCGTATTCAAGCCGGCCACTCGAGTCGCCGAAGCCCAGCTCGGCAAGCTGGCGCTGCAGATCGTCGCGCTCCTGCTCGAGTTGGGCGCGCGCTTCGACAGATGCTGCGTCGTTGGCCATGGGCGACAGCGTACCCGCCCACTCCCGTCAGCTGCCCAGCGCCCCTGCCGGGTCGGCGAACGCCTGGCCCAGCGCCTCGGCCACAGCCGGGTTCGTGACCCGCCCTCCGACGGTGGTGACGCCCAGCCGCAACGCCGGGTCGCGCTCGATGGCCCCCCGCACCCCATGCTCGGCCACCTCCAGGACGTACGGCAGGGTGGCGTTGGTGAGGGCGTAGGTGCTGGTGTGGGGCACGGCGCCGGGCACGTTGCCCACGGCGTAGTGGATGACGTCGTGCACCTCGTACACCGGGTCGTCGTGGGTCGTCTCACGGGTGGTCTCGATGCAGCCGCCTTGGTCGACGGCCACGTCGACGATGACTGCGCCCCGCTTCATGCCCCGCACCATGTCGTCGGTGACCACCATGGGCGCCCGCCCGCCGGGCACGAGGACGGCGCCGATCACCAGGTCGGCCTCGGCCACCGCCCGCTCCACCGCGCCCCGGTTGGAGGCCAGGGTCATGATGCGGCCCTTGTGGATCTGGTCGACGAAGCGCAGCCGGTCGAGGTTCTTGTCGAGCAGGATGACCTCGGCCTCCATGCCCTGGGCGATCCACGCCGAGTTCCATCCCACGTTGCCTGCGCCGAGCACCACCACCCGCGCCGGTCGCACGCCGGGCGCCCCGCCCAGCAGCACGCCCCGCCCGCCGTTCTCCCGCTCCAGGTAGTGGGCGCCGATCTGGGTGGCCATGCGCCCCGCCACCTCGCTCATGGGCGCCAACAGCGGGAGCGCGCCCGATTCGAGTTGCACGGTCTCGTAGGCCAACGCCGTGGCCTTGCGTTCCAACAAGGCGGTGGCCACCGACGGATAGGCGGCCAGGTGCAGGTAGGTGAACAGCACCGTCTCGGGGCGCAGGTAGTCGAACTCGGCGGCCTGCGGCTCCTTGACCTTGACCACCATGTCGGCGCCCCAGACGTCGTCGAGGCTCACCATCTCGGCGCCCGCGCCCACGAAGTCGGCGTCGAGGATCGACGAGCCCGCGCCGGCGTCGCGCTGCACGAGGACCCGGTGGCCGTGGGCCACCAACTCCCGCACCCCGTCAGGCGTCATGGCGACGCGGTGCTCGCCGGTCTTCACCTCAGCCGGGACGCCGACGATCATGTGCCCCCCTCGCTACTGGTCCGTGAATCCGGCGTCGCAGCGCCGGATTCACGGACTAGAACGAGTGAGAGGCCGATGATCGTCTTGGCGTCGGTGATCTCGCCCCGGGCGACCATGGCAGGCACGTCGGCCAACGCCACCCGCTCGACCGTCATGTGCTGCTCCTCGATCCCCTGCAAGTCGTTGGCGCACTCGGTGAGGTCACGGCCAAGGAATACCCACGAGTGCTCGTCGCAGAAGCCCGGTGAGTTGTAGAACTCGGCCAGCAGCTCCAGCCGCCCCGCCTTCATGCCGACCTCCTCGACCAGCTCGCGGGCGGCGGTCTCCTCGGGCGGCTCACCGTCCACGTCGCGTTTGCCCGCCGGAATCTCCAGCAGGTCGGCCTCGATGGCGGCCCGGTACTGGCGCACCAGGATCACCGTGCCGTCGTCGAGCAACGGCACCACCGACACGGCGCCGGGATGGTGCACCACGTCGCGCTCGAACTCGCCGTCGGGCCCGGCGAAGGTCGCGGTGGCGACGCTGATCAGCGAGCCACGGAAGCGCTCGCGCTCAGAGAGCTTGCGGAACGGCGTCAAGGTCGATGAGCCGCGGCGAACGGCCTTCGGCACGGGCCACGGCGGCACCCATGAGCTCGAGGAACAAGGCATGGGGTCGATCGGGGCGGCTCTTGAACTCGGGGTGGGCCTGCGTGCCGATCCAGCACGGGTGACCCGGCAGCTCGATGAACTCGACCAAGCGGTCGTCGGGCGACGTGCCCGAGCAGACCAGCCCGGCGTCCTCCAGCCGCTTGCGGTGGCGGGGGTTGACCTCGTAGCGGTGGCGGTGGCGCTCGTACACCAGGGTGTCGCCGTAGGCGGCGGCGACCTGCGAACCCGCCCGCAGCCGGGCCGGGTACGACCCCAGCCGCATGGTGCCGCCCATCTCCACCACCTCGCGCTGCTCGTCCATGAGGTCGATGACGAGATACGGCGAGCGGCTGTCGAACTCCCGGGAGTTGGCCGCTGTCAGCCCGACCACCGAACGGGCGTACTCGATGACCATGACCTGCAACCCCAGGCACAGGCCGAGGCAGGGGATCTCGTGCTCCCGGGCGTAGCCCGCAGCGGCGATCTTGCCCTCGATCCCCCGCTCGCCGAAGCCGCCGGGGATGACGATGCCGTCGAGCTCGCGCAGGCGCCCGTCGGCCAGCAGGCCCTCGACCTCTTCGGCCTGGATCCAGTCGATCTCCACCCGCACGCCGTGGGCGAAGCCCGCATGGCGCAACGACTCCACCACCGACAGGTAGGCGTCGGGCAGGTTCACGTACTTGCCGATGAGGCCGATGCGCACGGGGGTGGTGGCGGCCTCCACTCGGTCGACCAGCGCCTCCCACTGCCGCAGGTCGGGTGCACCCGCGTCCTCCAGGCGCAGCAGCTCGCAGACCCGGTCGTCGAGCCCTTCGTAGTGCAGCACCAAGGGGATCTCGTAGATGTTGCGGGCGTCGACCGCGCTGACCACGGCGTTGGTGGGCACGTCGCACAACAGGCTGATCTTGCGCTTGAGCCCTTCGGAGATGGGCTTGTCGCTGCGGCACACGATCACGTCGGGCTGGATGCCGCGGCTGCGCAACTCGGTGACCGAGTGCTGCGTCGGCTTGGTCTTCTGCTCGCCGCTGGGCCCGATGTAGGGCACCAGGGTGAGGTGGATGTAGCAGACGTTGTCGCGGCCCACGTCCTTGCGGAACTGCCGGATGGCTTCGAGGAACGGGAGGATCTCGATGTCGCCGACGGTGCCACCCACCTCGGTGATGACCACGTCGACGTCGTCGGTGGCCAGCCGGGTGATGCGTTCCTTGATCTCGTTGGTGACATGGGGGATGACCTGCACGGTCTTGCCCAGGAAGTCGCCCTTGCGCTCTTTGGCGATGACCGACTGGTAGATCGACCCCGTGGTGGCGTTGGAGTCGCGGTGCAGGTTCTCGTCGATGAACCGTTCGTAGTGGCCGAGGTCGAGGTCGGTCTCGCCGCCGTCTTCGGTGACGAACACCTCGCCGTGCTCGAACGGGTTCATGGTGCCGGGGTCGACGTTGATGTACGGGTCGAGCTTCTGCATGGTGACGCGCAGGCCTCGGGACTTGAGGAGCCGACCGAGGGAGGAGGCCGTCAGTCCCTTGCCCAGGGAACTGGCGACGCCGCCCGTCACGAAGATGTGTTTCGCCACGGGCCCCCACGGTACCGCGGCGGCCCGTGACCTCAGTGGATTCGGCCGAGCCGGTCCAAGAACCGGAGCGGCGGCACGGCGCCGATCACCCGGCTGAACGACACCACCTCGCTCACCAGGTTCAGCGCCGCCACCACCACGAGCACGGTGGTGCGGGTCGACGGCGCGCAGGCGGCCACCACGCCGAGGCCGAGCACGCCACCCAGGACGTTGGCCCCGGTGTCGCCCAGCATGAGCCGCTCGTGCAGGTCGTCGAGCAGGATGGCCGCCGTGGCGCCCACCACCACGGCCACGCCGGTCAGCGCCGGGTCGCCCGCAACGGCCACGGCCAACCCCACGAAGCAGGCCGCGCCTAGCTTGCCCGCCCGGCCAGGCCCCCGGTCGAAGAGGTTGCCGAGGTTGGCGGCCAGCGCCACCAACGCCCCGTCGAGCAGGATGCGCCCCACCGCAGGGCCCGACAACGGCGCCACCGCGATCAAGGCCACCGCCACGCCGCCGAGCAGCTTGGTGCCGCCCATCGTCAACTGCCCGCGGAACAGCGACCCCAGGTGCCCACGGAACCCCCGCGCCTCGTCGACGCCGAGCAGGTCGTCGAGCAGCCCGAGCAGGCCCATGCTCACGGCCACCACCACCGTCGCCACCCGGGTCACGGTGATGGCGTCGAACAGCACCCGCCCGGCTTCCACGGCCAGGAGCGCCAGCGGCAGCACCACGCCTGCGGCGGTGGGCACCACGTGGCCGCGGTAGTTCTCCCGCAACAGCTCGCGCACCCCGAAGGTGGGCCGCAGCAACAACCACACCAAGCGCCCGGCCAGGAAGCCCACGACGGCGGCCACGAAGACGGTCACGACGCCGCCTCCACCAGCAGCGGCCCCAGGTAGACGAACATCACGGCCGTCACCGCCACCCCCGAGTCGTTGACCACGTTGCCCAGGACACCAACTGCCAGGATGGCGACTGCGGCGATGCGCAGCGCGGACCCTCGCGGCAGCCATCCCTGGTACGCCCGCAGCACGACCAGCTTTCCGAGCAGGTACACGGTGCCCACCGGCACGAACCACGTCCACGGCGAGCGGTAGGTGCGCAGGCTGGCCGACGTGCGCCGCTCGACCGTCCGCCAGAACACGCCCACCCCTTGCTCGCGCACGTCGGCCACCAGCCGGCCCAGATGGGTCGGCGTGTCGCGCAGGTAGTCGAGCCACGCCACGAGGCCGAGCACCACGACGGTGGCCGCACCGGCGACGCCCACCGACCGAGCCGACAGCCGCCGCCCGGCCAAGGCCACCAACGCCAACCCGAAGACAGGCACCATGGTGAGGATGCCGCCCACGTCGGCGCCCAACGTGGGCGCGCCGTCGGTCAACGCCACCAGGCCGAACACGCAGCCCGCGGTCACCAGCGCCTCTCGATGCCGGGGTGCGTGGTGCACGTGCAAGCACACGGCGAGCACGGCTGCCGTGGTGAGCACGGCGAACGCCGCGTTGCCCAAGCCGGTGAACCGCCCCGCGGTGTGCAGCGAGTAGCCGAACAGGCTCGACGTCTGGAGGCGGGCACCGGTCCACACGTCGACCAGCACCAAGGCGACGGTCGCGCCCCCGATCCACGCCAGCGGCGCCAGGCGATGCCGGCGCGCCCGCAGCGCCAACCACACCACGGCAGCGTCGAGAGCGACCATCACGGCCACGCCGGCATTGCCCAAGGCGGCGCCGTCGGGCACGGCCCGGAACAGGAAGGTGGCCAACGGCCACGCCGCCACCCCGAGCACCACCCAACGCAGCATCCGATGGCGACGGCCGAGGATCGCCAGCGCGTAGGCGAGCACCTGGATGGTGATGAACCCCACGTTGACCGGCAGCCACAGCCGCTCACGGAAAGCGGCGTCACGGTCGAGCTCGCGCAGGTACGCCGCCGAGACGTCGCCGGGCCGGTACCGCAAGGGCTGCCCCACCATGCCCGGTGGCACGGCCACGCCCAAGGCGTCGAGCACGGTGGGCGCCACATCGGTCAGCGTGACCACGCCCACCCGCCGGGTCGACTGCGAATGCAGGTAACCGGCGTGCACGCCCGGTCCCGACGCCGTCAGCGGGACCAGCCGCCACTCCTCGGTCGGCGGCCGCACGGCGAAGGTCAGCACCAAGGTGTCGGCCCGACGCACGTCGACCGGCGCCCCTTGGTCGACCAGCACCACGTCGGCTGTGGCCAATGCTTCGTCCACCGACGCCGCCGTCGGCGCCGACGCGCCGAAGGCCGCCTGCGCCGCCGGTTCGCCCACCACAACGGCCCGCTTGCCCGCGGCCCGCAAGGCGTCGCCTAGCCGGTTGGGCACAGGCCGGCCGTCGAGGTCGACCCGCTCCCCCGCCCCCAAGGTGGCGTAGCCCTCCTCGGCCGAGGGGATGTCGGAGCGGGTGCGCACGTTCATGGCCGCCATGGCCGGCGCTGGATGGTCCCAGTCCAAGACCGGCGCGCCCACCAACAGCACCTTCGACGGCCTCGCCGATGCAGCCACGCTCGCGGGTTCCTCGCGCGACCCCAGCCACAGCGCCAGCGCGGCCAGCAGGGCGAACACGACGACGATTCCCGTCATGCGCTGCGCTGCGGTGGTGAGCCGAGGCCACAAGGCCCGGACCACGTCGGCACCTTGCCGAGCCCGATGGCGGAAACCGCTCACGCTGCGGCCCGTGTGGCGATGGTCCATGGCCACGTCGACCTCTTCGACCACGGCACCGGCGCGCACGGCGTCGACGGTCAGGCCCACCTCCAAGCCGAACCGGTCGGCCAAGGGCAGCAACGAGCGCAGCAGGTCGCCTCGCACCGCCCGCTGCCCCGACAGCGGCGCCCGGGCCGAGAACCCACACGCCCGCCGGATGCCCGCCGCCGCCAACGCCCGCACGCGTCCGAAGCCGCCCCGCCGCCCGGCCGCGGGCAGCACCCCGATCGTCATGTCGGCCCGGCCCGCCAGCACCGGGGCCAGCAAGGCGTCGGCCAGAGCAGCCGTCCCGGCCACGTCGGCGTCGATCAGCAGATAGACGTCGGCATCGGGCGCCGCCAGCACGCCGGCCGACACCGCCCCGCCCTTTCCCACGTTCTGCGCCAGCCGCACCACCCGCGCCCCGACGGCCGCGTCGGCCGTGCTGTCACGGGAACCGTCGTCGACCACCACCACCTCGTCGACCAAAGGCCGCAAGGCGGCGACGGTGTCCCCTACCGAATCGGCACGGTCCTTGGCCGGGACCACGGCGACGACACCGCTCACCCAACAGGCTCCGGCACGAGTCGCGATGCGCGCGGCCCCACGCCGAAGTGGCCCACCTTGCCTTCAGGGCCGAGGTCGGCGATGGCCAGGATGGCGGCCACCCGTCCTCGATAGCTCTCCAGGTTGTCGACGGTGGACAGCCGCTTGTTGGCCTCTTCGTCGGCCCGCAACGGCCCCACGAACAGCCCGCGCTCGGGCGGCTGCTCCTCCGTCCCCGGCTTCTCCGACTCGGCCGCCAAGACCCGCAGCGGCGCTTGGCGGGCCAAAGCAGCGGCGAACGGACGGGCCAGTTGCTCGTCGGGCACCTCGGCCTTGTGACCCCCGACCACGACGAAGCGGGTGCCGGGCAACGGCACCGATACCAAGGGGACAGTCGAACCCGCCTGCGTCTCGATCTGCACGAACCCGCTCTCCCGCAACTCGGTCAGCGAACCCACGCCCCCGCCGCGCGCCCACTCGGCGGCCAAGCGGTCGATGAGGTTGCGCCGCACCAAGTCGGCTGACGCAGGCGACACGCTCATGACCTCCGACAGTGTCTGCACGTGGCCGGGCTGGTCGAGCCGCAGCTTCGAGGTCAGCCACACCGTGGCTTGCAGGCGCCCGCCCGCGGCCACGATCGACTGGCGCAGCCGTTCGACAGGCTGGCGGTCGATCCCCTGCACCGCCACCACCAGCACGTCACGTCCGGCCAGCCGGCCGTCGACGAGCTCGTCGCCCGCTTCGTCGGCGAACTTGTCCCATCGGGCCACCTCTTGGGCCAACCGGTCGTTCTCGGCGTTGGTGCGGGCGGCGCGGCTGCCGACGTCGCGCACCTGGCGTTCGAGGTAGTCGACGGTGGCCTGGTCGACCACGGTGGCGCCCACGGCGATGCCGATGCCGAGGGCGAGGAAGATCCCGATGAGGGAGACGAGGTGGAACCTGAAGCTGACCATCGGCTCAGTGGGTGGCAGCCCGCCACAGGTCCTGCACGACCAGCCACAGGCTGCTCAGGTACACGCGGGGCACGAGGGTGACGAACACGACCACGAAGCAGAGCATGGCGGCCAGGAGGAAGTACGTCAGGTCGCGCTTGCGCACCCGGCTCTTGTAGAGGCGGCTCACGCCCTTGGCGTCCACCAGGATGGGGCCGACCTTGAGCCGCACGAGGAACGTCGAGGCCATGCCGTGGCGCCCCTTGTCGAGGAACTCGACCATGGACGCATGCGTGCCTACCGCCACGATGAGCTCGGCGCCCATCTCGTAGGCCAGCAACATGGCGATGTCCTCGCTGGTGCCGGGCGCCTCCAGCAGCTCGTAGCCGACCTCCATCTCCTCGAGCCGCTTGGCGCCCGGCGCCTCGCCGCCCGAGTAGGCGTGCACCACGTGCTGGGCGCCCACCCGTAGGGCCCGGTCGCTGACCGAGTCGAAGTCGCCGATGATCAGCTCGGGCACGAGGCCCACTTCGAGCAGGGCGTCGGCCCCGCCGTCGACGCCGACCAGGACCGGGCGCATCTCCCGCACGTAGCTGCGCAGGTGGGCCAGGTCCTCCTTGTAGTCGAAGCCCCGCACCACCACCAGCACGTGACGGCCGCGCATCTGTGTGCGCAGCTTGGGGATGGGCAGCGGGTCGAGCACCAAGTGCTTCTCCTGGCGCAGGTACTCCAGGGTGTTCTCGGCGAAGCGGCCTAACTCTGTGCCGACCCGGTTCTTGGCCGCCTCGAACTCTTCTTCGAGCGACTGCAGCGTGTGGCGGGCGCCCCGGCCGACGATGGCCCCGTCGACCCACACCTCGTCGCCTTCGATGCGGACGGGCCGGCCCTCGGCGACGAGGTCGAGCACGTGCGAACCCACGTTGTCGACAAAGGGGATGCGGGCTGCCGCCAACAACAGCGGCCCCACGTTCGGGTAACGCCCCGACATCGACACCGCCGCGTTGATCACGCCCGCAGGACGGGCTTCGATGATCGCTTCGGCGGCCACCCGGTCGAGGTCTTCGTGGTCGATGACGGCGATGTCGCCGGGTTGCAGCCGCTTCACCAAGTTCTTGGTGCGACGGTCGACGCGGGCGATGCCGGTGGTGACCTCGACGGCGGCCTCGGGGGCTACCGCCGGAGCGCGGCGGGCGAACATCACCGGCGTCGCTCCCGCGCTGCGCCCGCCAAGAGTTCGGCGGCGTGCTCACGGGCCGACTCGCTCTCGGGCATGCCCGACAGCATGCGCGACAGTTCGGCCACCCGCGCCTCGGAGTCGAGCACGGCGGCCGAGGCCACCGTGCGGCCGTCGGTCTCGTCTTTGCGCACCGCGACGTGCCGGTCGGCGAAGGCGGCTACCTGGGGCAGGTGGGTCACGACCAGGACCTGGAGGCCGCGCAAACAGGGGCTTTGGGTGCGCGCAAGGTTTCGTTCCGGCGGCGCGCCGCCGCCGAAACCCGAGGCTCTGCTGTCGGAGCGTGCGCCTGACGGCGCACGCTCGGGCAACGGATCGGCCAGTGCGGCGAGGCTGCGGCCCACAGCGAGGGCGGCGGCGCCGCCGATGCCCGCGTCGACCTCGTCGAACACCACGGTGGGCGCACCGCCCGCCGCCGCGTCGCGCAAGGCCAAGCGGCACGCCAGCATCGAGCGGGCCAACTCGCCGCCGGAGGCGACTTTGCTCAACGGCAGTGCGGGTTCTCCCGGGTTGGCCCCGAGCAGGAACGTCACGGCGTCGTCGACCACCACCTCGAAGCGGGCCTTGGGCATGGCCAGTTCCCGCAGGTGTTCTTCGACGGCGGCGGCCAACTTGGGCGCGGCGGCGCCACGAGCAGCCCACACCGCCTCTTCAAGGCGGGTGGCCTCGGCCAGGGCGACGGCCCGCTCGGCATCGAGGGCGGCGGCGCGCTGGTCGTGCGATTCCAGTTCGGCCAGGCGGGTACGGGCTTCGTCGCCGAAGGCCAGCACCTCGTCCAAGGTGGCGCCGTACTTGCGCTGCAACTGGTGCAGCAGCTCTCGCCGCGTGCGGATAGCCGCCAACCGTTCCGGGTTGTCCTCCAAGTCGTCGGCCGCCGCCCGCAGGTCGGCCGCCACCTCGGCCACATCCGCGGCCAACGACCGCAGCCGGGTCTCCAACTCGGCCAGCGGCGCCCGCCCGCTCACGGCGCCCAAGGCCACGCCCACGCCGTCGCTCACGCCGCCGTCGTCGGTCAACGCCGCGTAGGCGGCGGCGGCCGCTTCTCGATGGGCGGTGGCGTCGGCCAACCGGTCCTCTTCCTCGGAGAGGCGGGTGTCTTCGTCGGCGTCGGCCACCGCCGCACTGTCGATCTCGTCGACCTGGAAGCGCAACAGGTCGATCTCGCGAGTCCGAGCCCGTTCGTCGCCGCCGAGCTCGGCCAACTGGGCGTCGACAGTCCGCACCCGCGCCCGGGCTTCGTCGAAGGGCCGCAGGTCGATGCCCCCGAAGGCGTCGAGGGCGGCGCGCTGGGCCACGCCCGACAACAACGACTGGTGGGCGTGCTGGCCGTGCAGGTCGACCAAGGCGGCGCCCCGCTCCCCCAACGCGGCGACCGGCACCATGCGCCCATCGATGTACGCCCGCGACCGCCCCGACGCAGGAACCGCCCGGGCCAGCACCACCTCGTCGTCGCCGGTGACGAAGCGGCCTTCCACCCAGGCTTCGGCCGCGCCGGGTCGCACCAGGACCGGGTCCGCGCGTCCCCCCAACAACAGCTCGATGGCTTCGACGAGGAGCGTCTTGCCCGCTCCGGTCTCTCCGGTAAGCGCGGTCATGCCCGCTTCGAACAACAGGTGCACGTCGGCGATGACGCCGAGGTCGCGCACGCGCAGTTCGCTCAGCATCAGCGGTCCGCCAGGCTGAACTTCGCTTTGAGGATCTGGTGGAAGTCGCGCCCGTCGAGGGTGACGAAACGGGCGTCGTGGCGACCTGCCCGGCACACCATGGTGTCGCCCGGCGCCAGCTCGCCGAACGGCCGGCCGTCGACCACCAACGCCGCGGGGCGGCCTTCCAGCACCTCGAGGCGGACCTCTTCGCTGTCGTCGAGCACCAGGCTGCGGTCGAACAGGGTGTGGGGCGACACCGGCGTCACCACCAGGCCCCGCAACCGGGGCGAGACGATGGGGCCACGGGCCGAGAAGTTGTACGCCGTCGAGCCCGTGGGGGTCGACACGATCAGCCCGTCGGCCGCCGTGGTCAGGAAGGGGCCGTCGTTAATCGACATGGCCAGGCGCACGGTGTGGCCCGACAGCGTCTTTTCCAGCACGGCCTCGTTGAGGGCCATGCGGGCCACGCCGCCCACCTCGACCTCCAAGGTCATGCGGGGCTCGACGGTGTAGTCGCCTGCGAAGAAGCGCTTGAGCGCCTCGTACAGGCCTGCGGGCTCGACGGCGGTGAGGTAGCCGAGCTGGCCGACGTTGACGCCGAGCACGGGCACGTCGGCCGCGCACACCAAGTCGACGGTGCGCAGCATGGTGCCGTCGCCGCCGAGGGCCACGGCGAGGTCGGTGCCCTCACCGACCGACGCGGCGGGCACGGCCCAGTCTTCGAGGCCGCTGGCCGCGGCGTCGTCGTCGGGCACCCGCACGTCGTGGCCCCACTCACCCAGCCACTCGATGGCCTGGCGCGCCAAGTCGGCCGCCTCGGGCCGAAGCTGGTGCGGGACGAGGGCGACGACGGCCATCAGGCTTGCTCCACCACAGCCGCGAGGTCGACCGACGTGCTCGACGACTCGGCGGCGCGGAACCAGGCCAGGAACTCGACGTTGCCGTCGGCCCCCCTGAGGGGCGACACCATGGCCTCCATCATTGCCGCTCCGGCCTGTGCCATGGCGGCACGCACGCCTTCGAGCGACTGCAGCCACAGGCCCGGGTCGCGGATGACGCCCCGGCCGCGTGAGGCGTCCTGGCGCCCCACCTCGAACTGGGGCTTCACCAGCACCACGACGTCGGCCGTCGGCCAGGACGCCAGTGTCGGTGCCACGGTGCGCAACGAGATGAACGACAGGTCGGCCACCACGATGTCGAACGGGTCGGGGTCGGCGAAGGCGCGGATGTTGGTGCGTTCCTTGACGACCACCCGCGGGTCGGCCCGCAACCGTTCGTGGATCTGGCCGTAGCCCACGTCGACGGCCACCACTTGGCGGGCGCCGCGCTGCAACAGGCAGTCGGTGAAGCCCCCCGTGGAGGCGCCCGCGTCGAGGCCGCGTCGGTCGGTGACGTCGATGGCGAACCGCTGCAAGGCGGCGTCCAGCTTCTCGCCGCCCCGGCCGACGAAACGCGGCGGGTCGCCCACCAGTTCGACGGGGTCGCCGGGGGCGACCTGCCGGGCTGCCTTGTCGGCCACGGCGCCGCCGACGAGGACCCGTCCGGCGGCGATCGCCTCCTGCGCCTGCTCGCGGCTGGGAGCCAGGCCCCGCCGCACGAGCTCGGCGTCGAGGCGCCTGCGCGTGCTCAGCCCTTGGCGGCCTTCTTGGCAGGGGCGGCCTTCTTGGCCGTCGCCTTCTTCGGCGCCGCAGCGGCGGCCTTCTTGGGCGCAGCCGCAGCCTTCTTGGCGGCAGACGGTGCCGGCGTCGAGGCGGCGGGGCCGGTGGTGGGCTTGGCCGTCAGCTTGGCCAGGCGCTGCTCGATGCGCTCGATGTCGGCCTTGGTGGCCAGGCCCATCGCGGAGAGCTGGTCGGAGATCTCCTTGCGCATGCGGTCGACCAGCGCCTCGGTGTTGCGGCGGCTGCGGTCGACCAGCTCTTCGATCCGCTCCTGTGCTTGGTCGCGGTTGATATCCCCCGCCTTGACGAGATCGTTGACGATCCCCTCGGCGCGTTTGCGGCTCATGTTCGTGAAGGCGATGCCGGCGTCGAGGTACCGCTTCAACATGTCGTTCTGGGCCATGGGCACGCACCCTACTTACCGGTCACTTCGTGTGACCAGCCGCAGCGCCGGGCATAGCCTTCCGCCGTGATCCCCCTGAAGGACGAGAACCCGACGCGCACGACGCCGATCGTGACGCTGCTGCTGATGGCAGCGTGCATCGCCGTGTACTTCTTGGTGCAGCCCACGGGCCAGACCTCGTTCGTCGATGCCGACGCCCAGGACGCCCAGGTGCGCGAGGCGCGGTTCCTGTTGGAGAACGCGGCGATCCCCAACGAGATCACATCGGGCAACCCGCTCGACGACGCCGAGGTGGAAGGCACCTTCGAGGTGCCGAGCGACGTGCTGTGCGAGCCGGGCGGTTCCGACGCGTGCTACCCCGACAAGAGCGTGTGGTTGTCGGTGCTGTACTCGATGTTCCTGCACGGGGGCCTGCTCCACCTCGCCGGGAACATGCTGTTCCTCTGGGTCTTCGGCAACAACATCGAGGACCGGCGCGGGCGGGTCACCTACATCGTCTTCTACGTGCTGGCGGGCATCGCCGCCACCTTCGCCCAGGTGGCCATCGACCCCGACAGCACCATCCCCATGATCGGCGCGTCGGGCGCCATCGCCGGGGTGATGGGCGCGTACCTCGTGCTCTATCCCAATGTGCGCATCCGCACCTTGATCCTGCTCGGGTTCATCCTGTTGTTCCGCGACATCTCGGCCAAGTGGCTGCTGGCGCTGTGGTTCATCAGCCAGTTCTTCATCGGTCCCAACTCCGGCGTGGCCGCCATGGCCCACATCGGCGGATTCGTGTTCGGCCTGGTGGCGGGCCTGGTGTGGCGCCTGGCCTCTCGCGGCGACTCCGACTCAGGCCACCAGGTCAGCTACGCCTGACGCCACCTCGTCGGGCTCGGGCACTACGGGCAGGTCGTCGGCCGACGTCACCCCGCTGAGCACGAGGGCGAACCGGGCGCCGAGGCGGCGGGCGAACAGGCCGTCGGTCGAGGGCCGATCACCGACCATGACGTCGACGGCACCGACCCGCTCGGCGACCAGCGCGGCCATGGGCTCGTGCGGCTTGCCCGCCACAACTGGCACGACGCCGCCGGCCGTCGCCACCGCAGCAAGCAACGCCCCGCCGCCCGGCAACTCGCCCTCGGGCGTGGGGTAGGTGGCGTCCTCATTGGTGCCGATCAAGCGGGCGCCGCCGTGGATCGCCGCGGTGGCGGCCGCCAGCCGGTCGAAGTCGAAGTCTCGGTGCCAGCCCACCACCACGGCATCGGCGTTGCCGTGGCGCACCACCCGCACCCCTCGTTCGGCCAGCGCCTCTTCCACCCCCGGCCCGGCGCACAACAGCGCGGTGGTGCCCGGTTCCAGCAGCCGGGCCGCCGCTTGGGCCGAGGTGACCACGTCGGTGGCGGCGGTCGGGATGCCCATGCGGCCGAGCTTGTCGACGTAGTGGTCGACGGTCGGCGAGGAGTTGTTGGTGAGGAACACGACCCGCTCGCCACGGCGGCGCAAACGGTCGACGGCCTCGGCCGCGCCGGGGATCGGGGTATCGGCCAACCACACCACGCCGTCGAGGTCGAGCGCCCACGTCATGGTGCGATCCTGCCTCACGCTCTGCTACGCAGTTGCACGTGCCCCGCTTCGAACCTTTCCCCGGCATCCGCTACGCGGCCGAAGACGGCTATGTCGACGCCGTCGTGGCCCCGCCCTACGACGTCATCGACGAGGAGGAGCGGACGCGCCTGGTCGAGCGCAGCGAGTACAACGCCGTGCGCGTCGAGCTCCCCCGCGAGGAAGGCGACGGCCGCAACCGCTACGAGGTGGCACGCGACCTGTTCCGGGCCTGGCTCGACGAAGGGGCGCTGACCCAGGACGACCCCTCGTTCTACGTCTACCGCATGGGCTTCCACGACGAAGCAGGCCGCCCCCGCCAGACGGCGGGCATCCTCGGGGCCCTCGAACTGTCGCAGCCGGGCGAGGGCGGCATCCTCCCCCACGAGCGCACCACGCCCAAGGACAAGGCCGACCGCTTGGAGATCCTGCGCACTACGCAGGTGAACCTCTCCCCCATCTGGGGCCTCTCGCCCGCTGAAGGCCTCTCGGCCCTGTGCGACGTGGCCGGGCCGCCGCTGGCCCGGGCCACCGACGACGAAGGCGTGCACCACCGCCTCTGGCGGGTCACCCAGCCCGGCGTCGTCGAGGCCATCAGCTCGGCCGTGGCCTCGGCGCCCATCATCGTGGCCGACGGCCACCACCGCTTCGAGGTGGGCAACGCCTACCGGGGCGAACAGGGCCGGCCCGGGCCGTGGGGGTCGATCCTGGCCTACGTGGTCGAGCTGGCCGAGGAGCAGTTGGAGGTTCGGGCCATCCACCGGTTGCTCACCGGGCTGCCCGACGGCTTCGACCTGCTCGGCGCCCTGGCGCCGCACTTCGAGGTGTTCGAAGCGGGCAAGGCCGACGACACCCTGCTCACACGCATGCAGGACGCGGGGTCGCTGGCGTTGGTCACCACCGACGGCGCCTGGTTCCTGCGCCCCACCGAGGCCACCGTCGTGGCCGCAGGCCACGACCTCGACTCCAGCCGCCTCGACGTGGCGATCGCCTCGCTGCCCGCCTCGACATCGGTGAAGTTCCAGCACGGCGTCGACAACATCCTGCGTGCCGTCGACCGCGGCGACGCCCAGGCGGGCGTGCTGCTGCGGCCGGCGACGGTGCAGCAGATCGCCGAAATCGGCCACGGCGGCGATCGAATGCCGCCCAAGACGACGTTCTTCAACCCCAAGCCGCGCACCGGCATGGTCTTCCGCCCCGTCTGGGAGTAACTGCGGCCCCCACCCCGCCGAAGTTGCCCCGAAAACGTTGCGGAAACCGCAACGTTTTGCCCGCAACTTCGGCCGCGTTGCGCTAGCCCTTACCCATGGGTAACCATGGGGCCATGCAGACCGTGGCCGATCGCCCGGAAGTGTCCATGAGCGCGCCGGCACCCTCGCGGGCCGCCGAAGTCGTCGACGCCGTACGCCGCCGATGGGCGGGCATGGCGGGCCGCCTCGGCCTCGGCCTCTCCGTCCTTGGGTTCATCGTCATCTTCCTGGGCTGGAACGGCTCAGCCAGCGTGAACCGCGAGCCCGCGCAGATCCCCTACCTGCTCTCGGCCGGCGCCGTGGGCATTGGGCTGCTGGTCCTGGGCGCCGCCATGCTGGTGGCGGAGAGCAACCGCCGTGACCGGGCCGTGCTGGAACGCCAGCTCGTCGAGCTCAACGCCGCCGTGGCCCGCCTGGCCGCGGCCACCTCGGCGGTGGCAGGCAACGGGCACTCGCCGGCTCCGGCCGTCGCCACCGGCGGGCGCCGTCGGCGCGAGCAGGCAACCGCGCAGCTGGTGGTGGCCGGGCGCTCGTCGTTCCACGACCCTTCCTGCCACCTGATCGAAGGTCGCACCGACGGCGTTTCCATGGCCAAGGAAGATGCCGTCGCCGAAGGTCTGTCACCCTGCCGGGTCTGCAACCCCTAGCTTTCGCGCCCCCGCGCACACCCGCCGCAGAGTGGCACCGCGGCGTGCGCCGACCGACGGGCTACGCCGGAGCGCCCAGGTAGGTCTCGCGCAGGCGGGCGGAATCGCGGATCTCGTCGCCCAAGCCCTCATAGACCAGTTCGCCCTTCTCCATGATCAGGGCCCGGTCGGCATGGCGCAGGGCGCCGATGTTCTGCTCCACCAGGATCACCGTGACCCCGGCGTCGTTGATTTTGTCGACCACCGAGAACACGGTCTTGGCCAGCAGCGGCGACAGCCCCAACGACGCCTCGTCGATGATCAGCAAGCGAGGGTCCGACATCATGCCCCGGCCGATGGCCAGCATCTGCTGCTCGCCGCCCGACATCGACCCGGCCATCTGGTCCTTGCGTTCCTCCAGCCGAGGGAAGTACTCGAAGACCCGCTCCAGGGTTTCCTCGATGCCCGCCTTGTCGGTCTTGCGCCGCACCCACGCCCCCAGGCGCAGGTTCTGCATCACGGTGAGGGCGGGGAACGTGCGCCGGCCCTCGGGCACCATCACCACGCCCCGCTTCACCAGGTCGGCAGGCGACTGCCCGGTGATCTCCTCGCCGTCGAACGTGATGCGACCGCCCCACGGTGTGTACAACCCCACCAGGTTGGCGACGGTCGTGGTCTTGCCTGCGCCGTTGAGGCCGAGCAGGACCGCCGTCTCCCCTTCGTTGACCGAAAACGTCACCCCCTGCAACACGGGCAGGGAGCCGTAGCCGCCCCGCAGGTCCTCGACTTCGAGCAGCGCCATCAGGCGACCTCCTCGGCTTCCTCGCCGAGGTAGGCGACGATGACCTCGGGATGGCTGCGCACCGCCTCGGGCTTGCCCTCGGCCAGCAGTTGCCCGAAGTTCAAGCAGTAGACGTAGTCGCACACCGCGACCACCAGCGGCACGTGGTGCTCGATCATCAGCACCGTCAGGCCCAACTCCTTTCGCAGCCGCAGCAGCACGTCGCCGAAAGCGTGCGACTCCTCCGGGCCCATGCCCGAGGTGGGCTCGTCGAGCATGAGGATCTCGGGGTCGGTGGCCAGCACGGCAGCCATCTCGACATTCTTCATCGTGCCGTAGGGCAGGCCCGCTACTCGATGTTCGGCCAGGTGAGCCAAGCCCACGAGGTCGAGGATCTCCATGCCCCGCCGGTGAAACTCCCGCTCGGAGGCCCAGGTGGCGGGCACGCCGAGCATGCCCGCGGTGGCGCCGTAGTCGATCTTGGTGTGCTGGGCGGTGATGACGTTCTCGAGCACGGTGGCGCCCTTGACCAACCCGACCTGTTGGAAGGTGCGCCCCATGCCCATGGCGGCCCGCTCGTGGATGGCCACCTCGGTGACGTCTTGGCCCAAGAACCGCACCCGGCCTTCGTTGGGCCGGTAGAACCCGGTGACGCAGTTGAACAAGGTGGTCTTGCCCGCCCCGTTCGGCCCGATCAGCCCGACGATCTCCAGTTCCTGCGCCTTGACCGAGACGTTGCCCAGGGCCTGGAGGCCACCGAAGCGGATCGAGATGTCGTCGACCTCAAGGACGGCCACTGACACCCTCCTGTACGAATTCCTCGTGATGGGCTCGCAACGGGCCGCCTCGCAGCCAGGACGTGAGGGGCTTGATCTGCTGGCCCACGCCGCCCGGGTAGAGCACGAGGGTCACCACCAGCAAGGCCGGGCCGACAGCCAGCAGCCAGAACGACCACTTGATGCCGAACTCGTCGCTGATGTAGATCGGCAGCAGGTCGAAGAAGACGGCGAACACGATGATCCCGGCGGGCGAGCGCAGGCCGCCGACCACGGTGAGCAGGACGATGAACAAGGCAAGTTGGAAGCTCAGGCCCTGCGAGTCGATGCGGCTGTTGCGGAAGGCGAAGAGGGCGCCCGCCAGTCCCACGAAGGCGCCTGACAGCACGAAGGCGAGCAACTTGTAGCGGGCCACGGGGATGCCGTAGGAGGCTGCCACCTGCTCGTTCTCCCGGATGGCACTCACCGCCCGGCCCGCCTTGCTGCGCACGAACCGCCAGTTCACGTAGAGCACCAAGGCGAGCATCACCAGGGTGAAGTAGTAGAAGGCACGGTCGCTGGCGAGGAAGCTCGGACGGGGGGCCTCGACGCCCGCGCCGCTCCCGAAGATCCTGAGGTTGAACAGCGTCTCCTGGGCCATGCGGCCGTAGGCGAGGGTGACCAGCGCCAGGTACAGGCCCCGCACCCGCAGCGCCACCACGCCCATCAGCAGCGAGGCCACGGCGCCGGTGACGATGCCCGCCACCACGCCCATGAAGAACGGCTGGCCGAGGACGGCGACCACATAGGCCGACACGAAGGCCCCCACGCCGAGGAAGCCTTGGTGGCCCAGCGAGATCTGGCCTGCGTAGCCGATGAGGACGTTGAGCGACAGCGCGGCGATGGTCAGGACCACGGCGTGTGACCAGCGCTGCGAGTGGAAGTCGGCCAGTGCCAAGGGCCACCCCAGCACGAGCGCGGCGATCGCAGCCCATACGACCAGCCGGGGGATCCAACGGGCGAACGAACGCGTGTCCGCCACTGGTTCGTCGTAGGCGATGTCGGCGACGGCCATCAGGCCTCCTTCCCGAGCAGGCCGGTGGGACGGAAGGCCAGGACGCCCAGGAGGAGGGCGAACACCGCCAGCTCGCCGGGAGCGGGCACGTTGTCGGCCACCCACTGGACTTCGGTCAGGTAGGCAGCACTGAACGCCTGCACCTGCCCCAGGACGATGGAGCCGAGGATGGCACCGGGCATGCTGGTCATGCCCCCCACCACGGCGGCCACGAAGGCGAAGGCCAGGAACTCGGCCGTCATGAACCCCGGGGTGAACGGCTGGAGCGCGGCGGTGATGACGCCGGCCAGGCCGCCGACGAAACCGGCCAGCGCCCACACCAGCGCGGACATGCGGCGGGTGCCGATGCCGACCAGGTCGGTGGCCACCGGCTCCTGGGAGGCGGCCAGCACGGCGAGCCCGAGGTTGGTCTTGAAGAACAGGTAGAGGCCGACGGCCACCACGACCAAGGCCGCCACCAGCAGGAGCTGTTGCCACTTCACGGCGACGGCCCATGTCTGGAAGGCGTTGCCCGCCTTCAGCGACGGGTACGTGCGGAGGCTGGCATCACCGATTGCCAATTGGAGCGCGACCGAACCACCGGTGATGGCTGCGGTGGCGACCAAGAGCGTCACCTTCGGCGCGTGGAACAAGGGCTGGACCACCAAGCGCTCGGTGAGCAGGCCCATCAGCACGCCGACCACCACGCCGAAGAGCATGGCCACAGGCACCGGCAGGCGGAAGGACAGCAGGTAGGACGCGAAGGCAGCGATGGTGCCGAACTCGCCTTGGGCGAAGTTGAACACCTTGCTGCCCTTGTACACGAGCACCATGCCGAGGGCCAGCAGGGCGAAGGGGGCGCCGCTGATCAGGCCGATCAGTACCGTCGACAGAAACTTGTCCATTACGAGCGGCCGCTCAGTACTTCAGGAACGTTGTCGGGGTTGTGTACTTGCCGCCTTGCGGATAGTTGCCCAAACCGTCCGCGCTACCGGTGCACGACGCCTCGAGCACGTGGGTCTCGTTGGCGCCGAAGTGGTTCGTCGGCGAGAAGTTGAGCACCGGGCTCAAGCCCGTGGCCAACCCCTTGGTGTTCTCCGCGGTTGTGACGAACTTTGCCCTGGTCAGCTCGGGCCCCACCTTGTCCAGTATCTGGACCATGCCCTTGGTCGTACCCCACAGGGCGACCCAGATGTCGTCCCACTTGGTTGTGTTCCCAATTGCGGCCTTGAACTCAGGGTCCATGGCCGGGGCCTTGTCGGTGTTGGGGAACGGGGAGAAGAAGCGCGCCCCTGTGAAGTTGCGGCCTGCGGCTCGGCACCCGTTCTTGGCCACCTCGTTGATGCCCATGGTCACGCCGATGCCCGCCCACTGCGGTGTGCAGGTCATCTGGCCGATGAGGAACAGCCAGTTCGACGGTGCCATCAACGGGAGGGCGACCTGGACCCCCTTGGTGCACAGCTCCCGGGCCGCTGCATTCAGGTCGCCTTGCGAGGGCACACGAGGCAGGCGGAGCGTCTGGGCACCGGGGAAGGCGTCCTTCCACGCCGAGACGGCGTCACCGAAGTTGGGGGTGTCGGAGTACACCATGAAGGCCTTGGAGGGGTCGCTCGCCTTTGTCGGGAAGGTCTCCTTCATGTACTTGACCACGTACGGCATCTGGGCCTTGTAACTCATGGAGATGGCGAAGTAGTTCTTGAGCGTGGTGAGGCCCTTTTCGGTCACGCCGGCCGAGAGGTAGGGCACGCCCGCGCTGGCCGCCCATCGGGCACACGCCTGGATCTGGTCGGTGCCCGCCGCGCCGATGAGGAGGAAGGCGTTCTTGCCCTTCACCATCTCTGTGCAGCGCTGGGTGGCGATGGCGGGCTGGTACTGGTCGTCCTCGATGACGATCTCCAGTTGCCGGCCGTGGACGCCACCCTTGGCGTTGTAGTGATTCTTCACGAAGGTGACGGCGTCCTGGAAGCTGCTGGGCAGCGGAGCCGCTCCCGTGATGGGGGCGTGGACGCCGATCGTGATTGTGTTGCCCCACACCTTGGTGGTGGGGGCGGCGCTCCCGCCCACCGTGGTCGCCGTGGTCCCGCCGCGGGAGGACGTGGGCGTCTTGCCGCCGAGGACGGCCTGCGCCTCCTCGCTGTCGGCGTCGGCCAGGATGGCCTTGCCCTGCGCGTCGAAGCCGACGACGACCTTGCCGTCCTCGGTCGTCTCACCGACCTCAAGCCCGGCGGCGGCATCGTCGCCCCCGCCGGACCCACCCCCACCACCGCTGGCCAAGTTGCTGACGTTGGCCTTCTGGCCGCAGGCGGCCGTGACGAGGGACAAGGCGGCCATCAGGGCCAACATCGGGAGCATTCGCTTGCGCGTCATCTACGAGGTCCTTGAGTGCGGGTCGGCGCCGCCGTAGGCGGCCTGACGTTGAGCGAGCACCCGGCTGACACCGCCGGCGCGGGCGGGAACCGGGTCGCCGGTGGGGCCAAGGGCAGTGCCTGCGCCCCAGAAGGCGAGGGCTATGAGGGGCAGGAGCAGCAGCACCATCCAGGGGAACGCAGGCTCGGCGCCGATGAGCCGGGTCCCACGTCCGTTGGAGCCGACAGCGACTTCGGGCGCTGCGGCGGCGGCGGGTGCTGCTACTGCCGTCTCGTCGGAGAGCGGAGCGCTGCCTTCGTCGGTGGGGATGACGTCGATGTTCGCCACCGGCTCGAGGGTGCCCCCGCCGTCGGCGATGTCCTCGAAGAGGTCGCCGCCATCGTCGATGTTGCCGAAGTCGTCTTCTTCGCTCGCCGGGGTGAACTCGAAGCTCACCACGGGCGCTGTCGGGCTGGTTGTCGTGCAGTTGACCGGCACTGGCGCACTGCAGCCAGACGAGTTGGTCGGGACGTCGTAGTAGCCCGAGAAGGTGAGCTGGAAGGGCTGGAGGTCGGTGCGCTTGGCGGGCGTGCCAGGCCGGACGACGAAGCCGAAGCCCGTCCCGTCCAACCAGGTCTGGGCAAAGGAGGTCACGTCGAAGCGGATTGTGCGCCCCGTCGTCTGCAGCGTGCCGTTGGGATTCGTGGGGGCCACGCACTGGCCGCCGGCGGGCGGCCGCGTCGGCCAGGCATTGGCGCCGGGGTCGGAGCCCCAGCCCTCCAGGACGTTGCACGCCTGGATGGGTGGCAACGTCTCGGTGCCTGTGTAGGTGTCGCCCCGGTTGCGGTTGCCGTTGTTCTCGGCCAGCGTGAGGTGGACCACGAAGCGCTCGGCCGTCGCCTCCTGGTACTCCAGGAGGTCCCACTGGAAGGCGGCCCAGGCGGTGTCGCCCCCGTTGGCTTCGTCGCTGGCATCGCCACCGGAGCTGGCGACGACGTAGTGCCCGGTCGACTCCGAACGGGGCGAAGGCGAGTCGCCGGGGCTGACGGCGCCACAGCCTGTTGTAGTTGTCTGCCCCGCGATTGTGCAGACTGTGGTTGTGTTGCCGGCGTTGGGGTCGACCTGGGCGTCCTCGTCCTTGAACCGGTCGTACCAACCCTCGTAGGCGATGTCAGGATCGACGCTGTCGGCGCTCGCTCCGGTGCCGGTGAACACAAGCGCGGCGGACAAGATCGATGCCATCCCGCCGAATATGAGCAGCAGCTTTCTGCGGCGCACGTTCCCTCGATCCGAATGGCCTGGCGCTCCCCTGGGGGCCGCGCAGTTGCGTTTATCGAATGTACTCGGCTTGGTTACCGATCGGTAGTCAGGCGACCCGGGCCGCTCCCGCGAGGAGTGTCAGTCGACCTGCCAGCTGGCGCCGGAGGCCAGCAACGTGGCCAGGTCGCCGGGGCCGCGGCGCTGCTGGGCGTCGAGGAGCTGCTGCTGGAGCATGCTCCCGTAGTCGGGGCGCTCGACGGCTCGGAACACGCCGATGGGCGTCGGCTCGTACGGCCCGTGCGACAGGCGGCTGAGCATGAAGGCCAGCCCGGGGTCGGGGCGGGCCTCGTCGTGCACGAGGATGGCGTCCTCTCCCACGTCGGCCACATCGGCGATCTCGGCGTGGCCTTGGCCGTCGAGCACCACGCACTTCTCACCGTTGGCACCGAAGCGCACCGGCTTGCCGTGCTCCAACGGGATCAGCATGGCGGACCGGTTGTCCTTGGCCGTGATCTGTTCGAACGCTCCGTCGTTGAACACGTTGCAGTTCTGGAAGATCTCGACGAAGGCGGCGCCTGTGTGGGCATGGGCCCGGCGGAACATCTCCATCATGTGCTTGCGGTCGAGGTCGTGGGTGCGGGCCACGAAGGTGGCCTCGGCGCCCAGCGCCAGCGAGATGGGGTTGAACGGGTGGTCGACCGAGCCGAACGGCGTCGACTTGGTGACCTTGCCCGCCTCCGACGTCGGCGAGTACTGGCCCTTGGTCAGCCCGTAGATCTGGTTGTTGAACATCAGGATCGTCAGGTCGATGTTGCGGCGCAGGGCGTGGATCAGGTGGTTGCCGCCGATGGACAGGGCGTCGCCGTCCCCGGTCACGACCCAGACGTCGAGGTCCGGCCGCGACACCGCGAGGCCCGTGGCGATGGCCGGCGCGCGGCCGTGGATGGTGTGGAAGCCGTAGGTGTTCATGTAGTACGGGAAGCGGCTCGAGCAACCGATACCGGAGACGAACACCGTCTCCTCCCGCTTGACACCGAGTTCCGGCATAAGCATCTGGACCGCGGTCAGTACCGAATAGTCCCCACACCCGGGGCACCA
>DATLNE010000037.1 GCA_035536915.1 Acidimicrobiales bacterium | reverse complement strand
TGGTCCGGGCCACCTGCCGCTGACGGCGGCCGGGCTCGCCATTGCAGATGCCAACGCCGTAGTCGCCCACGGCGAGGAAGGTGACCGGGATGTCGACGTCCTCGCGGGGGTGCGTCCGCAGCCGCATGTCGTAGTGGCGGGTGTGGGGTCCTGACGGGCCACCGTGTCCGGAGCCCTCGGGACCCCAGTCCCACCGGGGGCCGTCGGCCCACGGCCGCCCGTCGACGACGATGCGGTAGCCGTACTCGGTGTCCGGTTCCAGCCCCTCGACCCAGACCGAGTTGCGGTCGTCGGTCGCGGCTTGGGCGACCACACGCCCGCCGTGGTCGAGAACCTCCACCACGGCCGATCCGTACGGTGGTGAGTGGGCCCCGATTGTGCCGCTTCGTCGCCGGTCGGGGTCGTCCAGCTCCTCGTCGTCGACGACCCGGCAGCCACCGTGCTCGTCGCAGTCGAGCCAGAAGCCTCCCCAGCCGATCAGCGCGGCGGTGTCGGTGACGTCGACCAGGTGGACGAAGGGCTCGAAGAGGCGTTCGGCCTCGGTCACGTCGCGGAACGCTACTGCGCGCGGGCCAGGAACCAAGTGAGCACACCGGCCAACCGACGCCCGTCGGCAGGCTCGCTGCGGTCGGCCGACCAAGCGCGGGGCGACGTGGGCCCGCCGCACTTGATGAGCTCCTTGAGGTGGTCGACCAAGCAGAAGTACCCGTCGGCGTCGGCGGCGGAGGCGAGCCGCCGTCGTCGACGGTGCGCGCTGTCGCGTCGACATCGTCCACACACGAAGCATTCCGGACGAGGGGTCGCCGAGTTCGCAGGCGTTGCTGTGGGCGTCCTGTGGCCCGAGAGCTCGCACGAGAGCGTGGCCGGAGCGTGGTCGTCCGTGACGCACGGCCGGCTGTGAGAGGCGCTCCCCACCTGGGAAATGCCTCGGCGGCGATTCTTGGGTGACGTCCCCGACGGGTCGTTCAGCGAATCATGAGAACGAATCCCAGCGCTCCGGGGCCGTCACTCGACGAAGTTGAGCTTGATCTCGACGCCCAGGGTGGAGGGTTGTCGTAACCCGCACTCGCTCGCCCGACTATGGCCTCGCCCGTCGGTGCTGTGGCGTGCACGGCGGCGCTTTTCGGCCCCTCAGTCCGTCCTACGCCCGAAGGGAAGAAATCCCCACGAGGTACCTCTGGAACGCCTCTCCATGGGCCCGGAATCTGTCAAGACCTGAGACGAGTTCTCAGTCCTTCTTCTGTGTGTCGTTTCGGTCGTGGGCTTGTTGATCCACGCCACCGTGGGGAGCTTGGGTGGCGAAGGCCCGCGGTGGCGGAAACATCGGTCTCCCTCTCACAGTTTTCACGCCTCGCCGAAGGGCAAGAGCCGGACCCCCTCCGACGGACCACCGTCAACCGGCCCGGGTTAGCGGCGTAGGCGGCGTCAAACTGCGGGCGAGGGCTTCGAGGGTGGGGCGTCGGCTGCCAGGGCATCGGGGTCGTGGTGGGCGGCACGCATCTTGCGCGCCACCTTGGAGGCGAGGACCTTGGGCAACTTTCGAACCACGTCCGTATCTTGTGGAGCTGGCAGCGATGAACGACCGGGGGTCGAACACCGCCTTCACGGCGCTGACCACCGCCTTTGCCCCGTCCAGCACGCACAGTTTGGGCCGGGTCGTGTCCAGCCCCGGGTCCCTCAGGTCGGCCAGCAGGTCCTTGACCACCGTGGCGTTTCCGGTGTCGCCCTCGACCACGCCGAGGGGTTGCTTGGTCCCGTCGATGGCATTGCCGAGGGCGACGACGCAGAGGTGGTCGGCGAAGTGCACCCCGTCGACCATCAGCGCCACCAGATCGATCTCCGACACGTCGGCGGCCAGCATCGTGGCCAGGGCGGATCGGTGGCAGCCACGAACCCTACGGCTCACAGCCGACTTCGACGTCGACCGAACTGTGGCCTCGACCTGGGTGCCGAATGGCTCCGGCCCGCCGAGTACCGCCGTCGCGGCGGTCGCAGCGCGCACCAAGAGCGTCAGGTGTTCGGCCATCCGATGTGCGGCCCGGGAGCATCCTCGGGCAGGTCGAGGAAGTGGCGAGGTCGGCGACGAACACGCGGGCGACGGTATCGCCGTTCGCTGCATCCCTGGTCGAGACCAGCCGAGCGGACGGTGAAGCCGTGTCTGGGGCCTCAAGGTGCATTGATCACTGGAAACCGCCGTCCCCGGACCCCTGACTCCTGCGGTGCTCCATCCCAATTCGACGTCGACAACCGCGCTTGGCTTCGCCTGCTCGATCGGCCGTGTTCGTACGCGGCTAGACGTCGCTAGAGACCCTTCGGGCATCGGCCGCTTCTCTCGCAACGAGCACCCGCCGCAGCACCTTGCCCGTTGGCGCCCTCGGGATCTCGGTGACGAACTCCAACTGCCGAATCTGCTTC
>DATLNE010000036.1 GCA_035536915.1 Acidimicrobiales bacterium | reverse complement strand
TCGACCCCCACGTAGTCCTGCACCAGTTGGTAGAGGCGGCCCGTCGTGGCGTCGATGCCCGCCGACATGGTGTACGAGTCCGTGGCCCGGGCCGAGACGGCCCCCGTGAAGCGCCCCAGCCCGGTGTCGAAGACCCACCAGCTGTGCCCGCCCCCCCACGACTGCACCAGCACCCGTTCGCCCCCGTCGTCGACGAACACGTCGGAGATGCGCTGGCCCAGCGGGAAGAACTCCTGGCCCCCCACCGCCCGCGGCACCCCCGTGGAGCTGTCCACGCCGATGCGCGCCACCCCGCCCGCCGCGTCCGACGCCTGGCACGCCGTGTAGACGGCGTCCCTCGTCGCCAGCATCCCCCACTGGTAGTTGCCCTGGCCGAACCCGCCCGTGCTGGCCATCGGCGCCCCGCTGCAGACGTCCAGGCGCCGGGCCCAGGCGTTTCCGGTCACCGGGGTCGTCCCCGGCGGGACCTCGCCCGCCGACGGGGCCCCCGCGTCGAAGTTCAGGCCGCTCACGTCCCAGCCCGCCAGCGTGTGGTCGTAGAAGGGCGAGACGTGGGTGGGGCCCTGGGGCATGGCGAAGAGCGCCAGGAGCCGCCCCGGCTCGGCCGGCTTCGCATGCGCCCGGTCGACCTTCAGGCCCAGCATGAAGTAGGAGTGGAGCCGCACCTGGTCGACCGGCTCGCGGAACGACGCCGCGAAATCGTCCTTGCCATCGTCGAGACGGTCCTCGTCGATGGCCACGAACCGCCGCAGCGGGCGTTGGCCGTCCGGCGGGAAGCCCGCGCCACCGACGAACGTTCCCGCCGGGTTCTGGCCGGGGTCGCTCATGGCCAGATAGATGCGGCGGCCCGGCCCGTCGACCGCGTGCACGATCTCGCCCGCCATCAGTGTCCCGGTCGGAGCGGAGACGGCGGCCACCCCCGAGGTGATCGGCACGCCGTCGAGCACCACCCGTCGCAAAGGCTTCAGGGTGTCGAGGTCGAACGAGCGGATCACCGTCGTCGAGAACCCCTCCAGAACCTGGTAGCCGCGTCGGCTCTCCGGGTTGAGGATCAGCCACCCCGATCGAGTCACGGCCGCTGCATCGATCTCGGCGTCCGCGGGGAGCTGCAACTGCGCCACCTCCTTGAAGGCCTTCGGGCGCCTTTGTTCGTCGGCCTGCGCGCCGTGCGACGCGCCGACGAGGGCGTAGAGGACGGCGACGACTACGACGATGCGCCCGACTCGGACGGACCTACGAGAACCTGGGGTGCGGCGCTGCTGCGGCTTCAACTGGATTCTCCTTGATATGTCGAATCGCGGATCGTGCATCGTGGCCGACTCGTTGACTGACGAGCCCCCTGCTGATGACGGAGTATCCGACGATATTGCGGCGAGCGCTGCCCTAGTACTTCGACGCAATTCTTTGCTGTCCTGCCGGGTCGTCAAACGCGAAACCTGGGGCCGCCTCAAAAGAGGCGGCCCCAGGATCTTACAGCGAATAACGGCTGCTACGGCAGCGGTGGGTTCTTCACGATGTAATTGCCTTCGGCCGCGATGGTGAAGTTGTTTGCGGTCTTCCCGGCGCAGCTGTTGGTCGTAGTAGGAGGAGGTCCCACTGTGACGGTAGGCACGGGGACGGCCTCGGCGGTCACCTCGCCCTGTACCTGTCCACCGCCTGTCGCCTTTGTGCCCTCGATCTTCAGGACAAGTGTGCCGCCGACGCCCTGGCCCCAGAATGTGACGTTGTACGTCTGAGGGCCGAATCGGATTGTGGCGGTGCCCTTGAGCATGCTCAGTCCGCAGTAGCCGTCGACGCGGCCGCTTGCGGTGATCGCGCACGCACCTGCTGTCGCCGGCGCCTTGGGGGCCTTGCCGACTGTGGCGTTGGCCCCTGTGCAGACGGTTGCGCCGAACGCGAAGGCAACCGACTGCCCACCGGGATCGACGTTCGCCTTCGGTGTGTCCTTGAGGCCGTTCTTTGTTGTTGTCGTCGCGTTCGGCGGACACTTCGGCGTGTTCACGTCGTTCGGTGTGCACGGGTAGCCGAGCGGGGCGCTGAGAGTCGCTTCCCCCGAGAAGGCGATGCTTCCCGCTTCTTGGGCACTGGCCGACGGGGTGCCCGTCGCCAGCAGTCCGATGACGCCCGCGGCAAGGATGCCGAGGCGTGCGAGCCGTGATCTCACGGTTATCTCCTTATGGTCGATGTTGCTTGCTCGAGCAGCGACGCGGCGCGACTGAGGAGACGGAATGGCGCGACGACGCTTGGCGCACTGCAGGGGCGGGCGGCTGCTGCGCCAGGAGTTCGGATCCCCCCGATTTCCCCCTGTTTGACCCTACGGGTACCAGTCCCCTCTAACGACCCCCGATCAGGTGATATTCAGGTCACCCTGCCTCCCGTTTGTCACCTATACCAGCGGTGAACGGGCGCCTCGGCAGAAACTGGCGGTCTTTTCGCCGAATGCCTCAGCTCGACCGACTGCGACGTCGACGGTGCCCATTCCCATTTCCATTGGTGACCGGCGGTGGGGAGTCGGCCGCCGCGGGCTCGCCGCCGCCGAGATACGAGCTCAGCAACTCGTCGCTCCCCGCTAGCTCGGACGACCGGCGCTCGAGGACGACCTCGCCCTTGGTCAGGACGTAGGCCCGGTCGGTGTTCTCCAGGGCGGTGTGGACGAACTGCTCGACGATGAGCACGGCGGTGCCCTGCGCATTCACGTCGCGGATGATCTCGAACAAGAGGGCCACGATCTTGGGCGCCAACCCCAGCGACAGTTCGTCGACGATCAACAGCTTGGGCGAGCTCATGAGAGCGCGGGCAACCACAAGCATCTGCTGCTCGCCGCCCGACATGGTGCCCGCCGCCTGGTTGCGCCGCTCCTGCAGCCGCGGGAAGTAGGCGAAGACCTGGTCGAGCGCGGCACGGTAGCCAACCTTGTCCTTGCGCCTCGGGAGGTACCCGAAGCGCAGGTTCTCCTCCACGCTCAGCCCGGGGAACAGCGCACGGCCCTCCGGCCCGTGGGCGATCCCCTTGCCGACCACCGCATAAGCGGGCATGCCCGCGATGTCCTCGCCGTTGAAGACGATCGAGCCCCGCTTCGGCGCCAGCAGCCCCGAGATCGTCCGCAGGGTCGTCGTCTTGCCCGCCCCGTTGGCGCCCAGCAGCGCCACCCGCTCGCCCACGTCGACCTGGAGGCTGACGCCGCGCAGCGCCTGCACCGACCCGTAGAACACGTCGATGTCGTTGACCTCGAGCAGCGCCATCAGCCCACCATCTCCTTCTCGGACGCGTCGGCGGGCTCGCCAAGGTAGGCGGCAATGACCGCCGGGTTGCGCTGAATGTCCTCGGGCACCCCTTCGGCGATTATGCGCCCCTGTTCCAGGACGTACATGTAGTCGGACACGCCGGTGACCATCCGCACGTCGTGCTCAATCAGCAGCAGCGTCACCCCGAGGCCGCGCACGAAGCGCAGCACCTCGATCAGCCGGTCGGTCTCGGTGTTGTCGAGGCCCGACGCGGGCTCGTCGAGCATGATCACCCGGAACCCGGTCACCAGCGCCCTGGCCACCTCGACCATGCGCAGCACGCCGAAGGGCAGGTCGCCCGTCGGCCGATAGGCGATGTCGGTGAGGTCGAGCAGGTCGAGGATCTCGTTGACCCGGTCGACCGCCGCCTCCTCCTGCTCGATGGCCCGCCCCGACACCACCAGGTGGGATCCGAAGCCGGTCGGGTTGTGCACATGGGTGGCCACCAGGAGGTTCTCGTAAACCGAGAGCTGGCGGAACAACTGGATGAGCTGGAACGTCCGGGCCACGCCCACCCGGGCCCGACGGTGGACCGGCAGGTTGGTGACGTCCTGGCCGTACAGCCGGATGATGCCCGCAGCCGGTGTGTTGTAGCCCGCCACCGCGTTGAACAAGGTGGTCTTGCCCGCTCCGTTGGGACCGATGAGCCCGACGATCTCGCCTTCGCACACCTGGAGCGACGCGTCGTCGACGGCGGTCAGGCCGCCGAAGCGCACGGTGACGTGATCGGCCTCGATCAGCGGCCGCCGCTCCGACCGGTCTCCCAGGGGCCGCACCTCCGACAGCCGCGCCCGTAGGGCGGCCAGCTCGGCCTGATGGTCGACGACCGGCTCCGGATGGGCCTCCTCGGCGCTGTGGCCGTTGACTGCAGGCGTGGTCGCCCGCACCGCCGCCTTGAAGTCCAAGGGCGCCTCCGGCGCCAGTTCGGGCGGCGGCTGAAGTTGGGCGATCGGCAGCCGGGCCCGGAGGCGGCGTGTGGCTGTCGCCACCTGATGGCGCCGGTCGCGGATGCGCTCGCCCACCCCGGACAGGTCGACCGACCAGGCTCGCTCGGCTTCGGGCCGATGGCGCCACCGCTCGGGGATACGAGCGACCAGCGGGGCAACCACCGGCTCGATCCGCGGCCGTAACAGCTCCACGATCCGCCGAGCGCGATCGGGGAACGACGCCAGCCCGCCTCGATAGGCGATGAGGACCACCGCCAGCAGCAGGCTGGACACGATCTCCAGGAAGGCTCCCAGGACTTCGACCCGATAGAAGACCTCGGACAACGCCGCGAACACGATCCCCGAGGCCACTGCGCCGGGAAGGCTGACGAGCCCGCCGACGACGGCGATGGCGACGTAGAACAGCGAGCGGTTGAAGGAGAACTGGTCGGGCGTCACCACCCGGGCCTCGGTCATGATCAGGTTGCCCGCGATGCCTGCGATAGCACCCGAGGTCACGAAGGCCAGGAACTTGTAGCGGACGACGTCGATGCCGAGCGACGCCGCCGCCATCTCCGAGCCCCGCAGGGCGAAGAACGCCCGCCCCGTCTTCGAGTCGCGGACGTTGGCGGCGCCGAAAGCGACCAGCCCCAAGGCGGCCAAGGCCACGAGGAAGAACGTGCGGCGGTCACTGAAGTCGAAGAACGGAAGCTGCCCCTTCTCTCCGATGGCGCGCTCGCCGATCTCGCCGTGCTGGGTGAACCAGTCCTGCCGGAAGAGGAACTCGCTCGCCATCCACGAGAACACGAGCGTGGCCACCGCCAGGTAGAGGCCTCGGACCCGCACCGCGACGGCGCCGAGCATCGCCGCCACGCCGCCCGACAGGACGGCGGCGATGGGCAGGCTCAGCGGGAACACGATGCCCGCGCCCTCGACGATGTGGCCGGTGAGGTAGGCACCGACGCCGACGAGTGCGGCGTGCCCCAGCGAGATCTGACCGACCCAGCCCGTCAACAGGACGATCGATACGCCGATGATGGCGTAGATGGCGGCCTGGTTTGCCGTTCCCACGATGGACGACGGCATGCCGGGCAGGTAGGGGAACGCAACCAGCGCGACGATGCCGACGACCAAGCGCACGCGGCTCCGCCGCCGACGCGCCCGCGGCATTCCACCACCGCCGCCGCCGAGGGCGCGGGCTTCGGCGCCGTCGTCGGCGCCGGCCAGGCTCTTGCCCCGGGTCGCCATGACCACCACGGCGAGCACCGAGAGAAGCAACTGGGGAGCACCCTGGAGGTCGCCGATGGCGCCGAGGAGCGGCACCAACCCCTGGACGGTGCCGACGATGCCGGCCCCGACCAGCGCGCCGGGCAGGCTGCCCAGTCCGCCGATGAGGGCGGCGATGAACGCCGGGAGCACCTGGAGGGCCAACGTGTAGGGATGCAGCGACGTGACCGCCGCCAACAGGACGCCCGCCAGCGCAGCCAGCGCGCCGCCCATGGCCCACGTCAACGAGGTGATGCCGTCCGGGTTGACGCCCATCAACGAGGCAGCCAGACGGCTCTCGGCCGTCCCTCTCATCATCAGCCCGAGGTCGGTGCGCTGCACCAGCAGATACAGCGCAGCGGCCACCACGAGCATGACCGCGAACAGCCCGAGCTCGCCGTACTGGATGCTCGACGCCCCGATCGAGACGCGGCCCTCGGGGAAGATGGTGACGGCGGGCAGGCCTGAGGTGCCCCAGATGCGGGCCGCCACGGCAACGATGATGCCGAGGGCGGCGACGGTGCCCACCGTCTGCGCGGTCGGTCCGTCGGCGCGCAGCCGGCCGACAAAGACCTTTTCGACCCCCAGCCCCAACGCTGCCCCGCAGACGAGCGCCAGCGGGAAGGCGATGGCGGTGGGAACGCCCCACTGCACGATTGTGTAAAGCAGGTACGCCGGGAGCATCGCCATCGCCCCGTGTGCCAGGTTCAGCATGTGGGACGCCCGGTAGATGAGGACGATCCCGATGGCGAAGATGGCATAGGCCCCAATCAGGGGCAACGACAGGACGAGCGAGACGACGATGTCGGTGAGCACGCGCCTACCCGAACGCCGGGTCCTGCAAGAACCCGGTGCCCTCGTTGCGCCAGCCGCGGAAGGTGCCCTGGCTCACGGTCATGGCGAACGACTGCGCCCGGGTGTTGGCGTAGTGGCGGCCCGGTGCCCACGTGAGCGGCGACGACAGGTCGGAGGTGAACGTCATGGAGTCCATGACGGCCTTGAGTCGCTCGCGCGTCAGGTTGGGCCCGACCTTCCGTAGGGCCTCGACGAATACCGACATGCCCAGGTAGGCACCCTCGACGAACTGGTTGGTCACGTCGATGTTGGCCTTCACTGCCCGCACGTCGTTCACATAGGTGGACACGCCAGGCAACGAGGCCAGCGGGCCGATAGGCGGGTTGTAGCCCGTCCACACGGCCATGCCTTCGCACTTTGTGCCGTACTGCTGCACGCAGTCCGCCGCGAACCGGTCGGTGAACAGCGTCTGGGCCCCGGCGGTGTACCGCAGGGCGCGCTCGGGGTTGCCCTTCAGCCATTTGGTTGCCGTCTCCGGCAGCAGGAGCATGGCGACCATGTCGCACTTGCCCTGCCCGCACTTCCCGGCCCCGTTGAACTCGGCGACCTTGGAGCCGTAGGAAGGCAGGTCGGGATCGAGGTCGATTTCGGCCTTCACCTCGCCGCCCAAGGCCCTGACTTGGTCGCGAAATGCGTCGCGTCCTTCGATGCCGAACCGGTACTTGCTGTCGTAGACGATGGCGAACGAGCGGGCAGCCCGGTTCTCATAGCCGTACTTCGCCATCACCCGCATGGCCGTTACGGTGGCCGAGGCAACCGGCCAGACATACGGCTCGGCGTACTGCTCTTTGCGCATGCCGTCGCTGCCGACCACGGGGATCTTGGCCTTGGCGATCTCACCGGAGGTGATGGCCGAGCCGAGGCCTTCGGCCGACGGCACCACAGGCAGCGCGAAGTAGCCCTCGGCAATGAAGTTTTTGATGATGCGCAGGCCGTCGTCGGCCTTGAACGAGTCGTTCACGATCCGTAGCTCAAGCAGCCGGCCGCAGATGCCGCCCGCCTTGTTGACCTTGTCGACCACGGCCTTCATGGCATTGGGCGAGTCCTCGAGCAGGCTCTTGGCGGGCCCGTCGAGCACGGCGGTCGAAGCCAGGCGGATCGACGTCGGCGTCACGCCCTTGTCGGTGGCGCCGCCGTTCTTTCCGCGAGCGCACTCCAGGCCCTTGGGATCGGGCCCTGTTGCGGTGGGGTCGTTGACGAGGTTGCTCTGCGGGTTTGTCGGGTCGACGACTTCGTCGAGCGCACCGATATCGCCGTCGTCGTCACCCGCGGTCCCGCCGTCTTGGCCCGCGCTCCCACCGCGCACTGTTTGCTCCCCTGATCCGGGGTCGAGCCGCAACCACGACAGCACCAGGAACACTGCTGCGACGAGTGCGAAGGTCTTAAGGCCGTTGTTGCGATTCATGCTGCTCCTTCGATGGTCGGCCTACTGAGGGGCGCGCGGATGGCTCCTTGGATTCCGCCACTAGACGGTTCGCCGGGCCGCTGAGGTTGTCCTCTCGAAACCGCCGAGAGGCGGCAAACTTTTTGGTCAATTCCAGAACCGATCGACGATCGACACTGTGGGCTCCGGGGTAGCCAGGTTCGTCATCTCCACAATGGCGACGACCCGGTTGTTGGTGGCGTCGGTCTCCAGCACGTGGCCTCCCGGATTCATGTTTATGACCAGGGCGTATCGACCGTCGGAGACGCCCGCCAACGACACAGACTGGCCTTCCAGGTTGCTGCCGTAGATGTCGGCCCAGCCTGGGGAAATGCCTTCCTGGGCGTGTGTGCAACTCGTGTAACGCAGCACCGGCGAGCTGTCGTCGCGTATCCGGATCGAGTCGAGGAGGCAGAACGAGACTTTTTCGCTGGTGGCGATGAGGCCGCGCTGACGGTAGTCGACCGTGCCATTGCGGCGCAGACGGCGCAGTTCGTAACTGGCAAAATCCTCAAAATGGAAATGTGTGTGGATGTCGTGCCACACAAAGCCGCCGACTGTGACGCGCTCCCGACAGCCGAGGTTCGTCGTCCACGACACGCACTGCGACACCGACGAACCGTTGACGTTGCTCGGATCGTCGGCTACCAGGTCGAGGGGGACGGAGCCCAGGTTGCGGGCGTGGGTGTCGAAATACAGGTCGTTCGGACCGTATGTGAACGTCTGGGTGGCCTCGTCGTACCCGAGCACCGGCGGGTAGGCCTCGACCTCTGTGACGTTTGGGCTGAGATCGGGATATGTGCGCTGGGGCGCAAACGGGTCGCCCGGGTCGCCTGTCAGCACCCCGATACATGCCTCCGCCCCGACGGTCGGTGTCGTCGGATCGCACGACGGCGGCACAGGCGCCGCGCTCTGCGCCGGGTACCACGGTATGAGCACGACGACGGATCCCACGAGCGCCCCGACGAGTCGGCGTTGTCTTTTTGACGTCCTCACAGCAACCCCCTCTTTGCTGCCGTCGCCGCCGCTTCCGACCGGCTGTGGCAATTGAGCTTTTCCAATGCACGGCGCAAGTAGGTCTTGACCGTGTTCTCGCTGACGCACATGGCGGCGGCGATGTCCTTGTTGGTGCCGCCCTTGGCCACCAGGCGGAGCACCTCGATCTCTCGCATCGACAACGAGTCGTCGCCGTAGCCTGTGTTGCGCCGATGGGCCCAGCGGAGCACCCGGCCCGTCACCTTCGGGTCCAAGACCGCATCTCCTTTTGCGACAGCGCGGATAGCGCGCTTGAGCTCGAACCCGTCGACGTCCTTGCACACGTACGCCCGCGCCCCGGCTTCGACCGCCTTGAGAATCACTTCGTCGTGGCTGAAGTTCGTGAGCATCACCACGCCCACTTCTTCGAAACGGCGTGTCACTTCTTCGCACACCTCGACGCCGCTCATGCGCGGCAGCGAGTAGTCGACAACTGCCACTTCCGGCCGGAGCTCGGTGATCAGGTCCAACGCCTCTTCGCCCGTCGATGCCGTGGCCACCACGTGGATATCGGGCTCTCGCCCGAGCATGGCCGCCAGGCCCGCCCGAACGATCTCGTGGTCGTCAACGACCACGACTCGTACCGGCGGCACGGGCTGCTCCCTTCTTCTTGGGAATGCGAGCCTCGACCAACACCCCACGCGGCGCGGCATTGCGGACCCGCAATTCGCCGCCGGTGTCCTCCAACCGCCGCTGCATGGCCCGGATGCCGAAGTGGCCCGACCGGCCGAACGGGTCGCGGTGGCCCAATCCCACCCCGTCGTCTCGAATCGTCAGCAGCGCGCCCTCCGGCCCGTACGTCAGGTGCACCGTGACCATCGACGCTCGGGCATGCCGCTCGACGTTCACCAATGCCTCGTGCGCAGTGCGGAACAGCGCATCCTCTTTTGGTGCCGCCAGCGGCACTGGCGTGCCGTGCAGCACGAACCGCACCGGTAGGCCGGTCGTCGTCTCGAACTTGTTGCACAGCTCGCGGATGGACGAGGGCAGGGCAGCCCCCCGTGCCTGCAGGAACAGCAGCGCATACACCGACTGCCGAACCTCACGGTTGCCCCGCCCCGCCATCTGCAGCAGCTCCTCCAACCGCGCCCGCCACACCTTGTCGGGCGCGTCCGCCACGTACTGGGCCAACCGCATGCCCATGGCGGTGATGAGCTGCCCCACCGAGTCGTGCAGGTCCTGGGCGATGCGGTCACGCTCGACCGCCACCGCCAGGCGCCGCTCGCTCTCGGCCAGGCTTCGTTGCAGCCCCGCCTTGTGCACCAGCTCCGCGCACCCGGCGCCGATGGCGAGGAGCAGATCCTCGGTCACCACATCCACCGTCGGACCGCCCGCCAGCGACACGCGCAGGGCCCCGTGCACCTTGCTCCGATGGGCCACAGGCACCAACAAGCCGCCGGCCACCGGTCGGGGCGCCAACGGCTTACCGCCCTTGCCCAGCACGGCCCGCCACGATCGGATGGCCTCCAACTCATCGGCGTCGGGCACCCGTCCGCCCACGGCCAGGCGCAACTCGGCGTTGGCCAGCGAGATCGACCGCAGCCTGATCCCCAGGTCACGGGGCAGCGTGCGGTTGAGCTCACGCACGGCGACGGTCAGCCCCCCGGCGCCCGCCACCACCTCCGACAACCGGGCCAGCGCCTCGGCCTCGTGCAACTGCAGGCGCAGCCGGTCGCCCATCTGCGCCCGGGCGATGGCCGCGGCGGCCAGGTCAGCCAAGGCTTGGCCCGTCTCCAGGTCGTCGATCGCCACCTGCCCCCGCTCCACCACCACGTAGCCGAGGAATCCGTCGGCCGTGCGCAAAGGGAAATGGACCGTCGAGCTCGAGGGCTGGGAAGGCTCGAGCTCGACGGTCCGGTGGTCGCCGTCCGCGACGGGGTGGGACACGGACGGGACCGCCCGACGAGTGGTTCCGGGAACCCGATCGGCCCCACTCGCCGGAGTATTCGACGGCCGCACGCGCACGTCGCACGCCGCCGCTCCCAACAGGTCTGCATAGGCGGCACGCACGCGTTCGACCACGCCGGCCAGGGACGACGTGGCGTTCAGCTCGGCGGCCACGGCCACCAGCCGGGCCAGCGTCGCCGCCTTGGCCTCGGACCGCTCCACCAATCGGGCGTTGCGCAGGGCGATCGAGGCCAGCGCCGCCACGGCAGCCACCACATCGGCGGCGTCGGCACCCGCCCCCACCACGACGAACACGCCGACAGGCCGGCCGTCGACGGCCAAGGGGGCCAACACGTCGGCACCCCGCGCCATCGGCGCCTCCACCAAGGGAACCGACTGGACCTCGACGCCGTGGCCCACGGTGCACATGGGGACCAGCGCCCCCCGTTCGGCGTCGGCCAACAGGACCGACGCCCCCTCGGCGGCCAAGGCCTCCATGGTCAGCCGGGCGATGCTCCACAGCAGCTCGGGCGGCGACAACGCCGAGTTGGCTGCCATGGCCACCTGGGTGAGCAGCCCGACGGCGCCAGGGGGCGGCGTCGAGCGCTGCACGCTCCCCCGCCCTCCTCTTACCGTCTCCGTGCGTCCCACTGGGCGACCCCTTCGTTGACTCCACCTGCACCCAGTAGCTCGTACGAACCGCCCTCACGTCGCGAAAAAACTTTGGAAAAAGGAACGCCGCCGCCCGGGGTGACAGCCCCGTCACCCCGGAAATCGACCCCCGAAGCGCCCCAGGACGCGCCGAAGGAGGCGTGGAGTAGGCAAACTGCTACGCATGGGCTGTCGACACATAGACGGCGGGGCGTCTCGAATGGGTGACATGGGAACCGAAAACGCGGGCGCGCCTACCTTTGCCTTCGGGCAACGGGTCAGGACGCGACGTATCGAGCTGGGACTGTCACAGGAGGCGTTGGCACGACGGGCGGGCTTGCACCGCACCTACGTGGGCTCGCTGGAGCGCGGCGAACGCAACGTGGCGCTCATAAACATCGTGCGGCTGGGCAAGGCGCTGGGGGTCGACCCCGGCACCTTGATCAGCGGGATCGAGCCGGAGGACTGACGGGCTTCGCCGACCCCGACCACATGGCTCGCAGCGCACTCGGGTGGGAGAGCGCCTTGCCGATGTGGCCGACGGTGAAGGCGAACACGACCACGGCCAACCAGTCGTGGACGAAGGTGGCGCCCGTGCGCCACGTCAGTGGGAACGGGGTGAACCAGCGCATGATCACGCCGGTGCCGAGCAGGACGGGGACGGCACCGGCGATGATCGCCGCGTTCAGCTTCTGGCCGGGGTTGAACTTGCCGACCTTGGCGTAGGGGTCGCGCCCAAAGGACCGCACCCAATGCCAGTCGTCTGCCGTCCACCGGTTGAGGCGACGGACGTCGGCGCGCAGCGCCACCGTGCGCAGAGGTCCGAACGCCAGCACCCACACCACCGGGAGCGCCAGCCCGGAGTACACGTGGATGTCGCGCACCAGCGCCCGGCGGCCCACCAGCCGCGATAGCGGGTCGAGGTAGAGGGCGGCGGCACTCGCCAGCAGCACGAGGAACAGCACGGCGTTGGCCCAGTGGAACCACCGCTCCACCCGGTCGAAGCGCACGCCCTCAGTCGACGGGAGCATCGTCCCGCCCGTTCGACTTCCCGATCCAGGCGTCGATGTCGTAGCCCCGCAACTCCCAGTAGCCCGGGACCACCCGAGGCGTGACCTCGATCTCGGCCAGCCACTTGCACGACTTGTAGCCGTACATAGGCGCCGTATAGAGCCGCACCGGCCCCCCGTGGGCCCGGGTCACCGGCTTGTCGTACATCTCGTAGGCCACGACCATGTCGGGCCGGCGGGCCTGCTCCAGGGTGAGGCTCTCGGTGTAGGCGCCGTCGAACGACACGAAGCGCAGCGCCTTGCCTGCCGCCTGCACCCCGGCGGCGTCGAGCAGGGCCGACAAGGCCACGCCCGTCCACGGCACGTCGGGCACACGCCACCCGGTCACGCACTGGAAGTCCTTGACGAACCGGGTGCGAGGCATCGCCCGCAGGTCGGCCACCGTCAGTTCCAACGGCCGGTCGACCAGGCCCGTCACCTTGAGCCGGTACTCCGCCTCCGAGCGCGCAGGCAAGGAGCCGGTCACCGTGTAGATGCGGAAGCCGCCTGCCGCAGGCAGCGCGGCCCCGAGCGGCGAGAACAGGCCGTTCACGGTGTCGGTGACCTTGGAGCCGAACAGCACCCCGACGGCGCCCAGCCCGAGCATCCCGAGGACGACCCGCCGGCCGACCGGGACGCCCTCGCTCTCCATCAGGTGATCTTCAGCTCCGGGCGGAAGATGCGCGCCGGGCCCATGTTCACCAGCTCTTTGGCGATGACGTCGAAGGCCTGCGCGGCCTCGCCGTCAGGATCGGACACCGTGACCGGCAGGCCGATGTCGCCGCCCTCGCGCAGGTCGGGCACCAGCGGCACCTGGCCGATGAGCGGCACGCCCAACTCCTGGGCCAGCGCAGCGCCGCCGCCGCGGCCGAAGATTTCGTAGCGCTTGCCGTCGTCGCCGGTGAACCACGCCATGTTCTCGATGACCCCCCGCAGCGGCAGGTTGACCTTCTTGGCCATGAACGCCGTGCGCTGGGCCACCCGCTGGGCAGCGGCCTGCGGGGTGGTCACCACGAACATCTCCGACTTGGGCAGGTATTGCGCCATCGACAGCGCCACGTCGCCGGTGCCGGGCGGCATGTCGATCAGCAGGTAGTCGGGCTCGCCCCAGTAGACGTCGACCAGGAACTGCTCGAGCGCTTTGTGCAGCATCGGCCCCCGCCACATCACCGGCTGGTTTTCCTCCACGAAGAACCCGATGGAGATGACCTTCACGCCATGCGCCTCGGGCGGCACGATCATGTCGTCGATGACGACGGGGTCCTGGGTGATGCCGAGCATCTTGGGGACCGAGAACCCGTACACGTCGGCGTCGAGCACGGCCACGTCGTAGCCCTGGCGGGCCAGTGCCACTGCGGCGTTGACGGTGACCGACGACTTGCCGACCCCACCCTTGCCAGACGAAATACCGAGCACCCGAGTCTTCGAGCCTGCGGCCATGAACGGATTGGGGCGGCCGTCCTCGTGGCCCAGCTTCTGCCCGCCGCCCGCGTGCGAGTGGCCCGCGTGGCCGCCGCCGCCTTGGGCCGCGCCCATGCGCTCGCGCACGGCGGCCCGTTCCTCGTCGGTCATGACGGTCATGTCGACCTTCACGTCCTTGACGCCGTCGAGCGGCAGCAGCGCGGCGGTGACCCGCGAGGTGATCTCGGCCCGCAGGGGGCAGCCGGGAACGGTGAGGGCGATGAGGACGGAGATCGTGCCCCGCCGGAGGTCGACCTTCTTGACCATGCCGAGGTCGACGATGCTCAGGTGGAGCTCCGGGTCCTCGACCGGCCGCAATGCCTCGATTATCTGCGCTTCGGTGGGCACCAAGCCTCCGGGGGGATTTCCACTATCTCGATAGGTAGAATACCGGGGTGGACGACGCTCAGTTCTCGGCCGCAGTCATCGCGGTCACGTCGGCCTTCGGCGACCCGACCCGGCGTGATATCTACCTCTTCGCCCGTGAAGGCGAACGGGGCGTCACCGCCGCCGAAGTGGCCGAACGCTTCGAGCTCCACCCCAACGTGGCCCGCCACCACCTCGACAAGCTGGCCGCCGGCGGGTACCTCGAAGTGCACGTCGCACGGGGCGGCACCGGCGCCGGGCGCCCGTCGAAGCGGTACCGCAGCGCGGCGCGCGACACCGCCCTCGAGTTCCCCGCTCCCCGCGACGACCTGTTGGTCACCCTGCTGGGCAAGGCGCTGGCGCTGATCCCGGCCGAGCAGGCCGAGGCCATGGCCGAGCAGGTGGGCGAGCAATACGGCCGTTCCCTGGCCGAGCACATGGCGCCCGGCGAAGGGCAACGCTCGTTCCGCAACGCCCTCCACGCCGTGGCCGACGCCCTCACCGCCCACGGCTTCGCCGCCCACGCCGAGGCCCGCGGCGGGTCGCTGGCGATCATCGCCGACCACTGCCCCTTCGGTGAGACGGCCACCCAGCACCCGGTGATCTGCGCCGTCGACCGCGGCATGGTGCGCGGCATGCTGGCCGGCCTCTACGGCAACGCCGTGCCGACCACAACCGCCTCGCGCGCGCTGGGCGACGACGCCTGCGTCACCTCGCTGGCCTAGGCGTAGAGGGCCGAGTGGGCCGCCACTACCTCGACCACGCCTCCACCTCGCCAGCCCGACCCGAGGTGGTCGAGGCCATGCTGCCCTGGCTGGTCGGCGAGCAGGCCGCCGACCCCGGCCGGGTGCATACCGAGGGACGCATGGCCCGCGCCGCTGTCGAGCACGCCCGGGAGCAGGTGGCCGCACTGGTCGGTGCCCGGCCCCGCGAGGTCGTGTTCACCAGCGGCGCCACCGAAGCCATCAACGCCGTGTCATTCGGCGCAGGTGGGCCGGTCGCACTGGCGCCCGTCGAGCACTCGGCGGTGCGCGACTCCGCCGCCCGCCACGAGATGATCGACCTTGCCGTCGACGGCGTTGGTCGCATCGACCTCGCCTCGGTCGACGAGGCGCTCGACCGCAGCGCCCGCCTCGTGCACTGCCAGTGGGGCAACCACGAAGTGGGCACGTTGCAGCCGGTGCGCGAGGTGGTCGAGCGCTGCCGGGAGCGCAACGTGCTCGTGCACGTCGACGCCGCCCAGGCTGTGGGGCGGGTGCCCGTCGACTTCCGCGGCCTCGAAGCCGACCTCCTGTCGGTCAGCGCCCACAAGTTCGGCGGACCCAAGGGGATCGGCGCACTGGTGGTGCGCAGGGGCCTGCGCCTCGACCCCTTCATCGTGGGTGGCGAGCAGGAGCGGGCTCGGCGGGCGGGCATGGAGAACGTGCCCGCCATCATCGGCTTCGGCACTGCCGCCGAAGCGCCACTGGTCGACACCCGTCCATTGGTGCAGCGGTTGGCCGCCGCCGCCTGCGCCGTCGACGGTGTCACCCGCTACGGCGACCCCGACGACGCCCTCCCCCACATCCTCTGCGTCGGCATCGACGGCGTGGAAGCCGAGGCGGTCCTCCTGGGCCTCGACCAAGCAGGCATCGCCGCCCACTCCGGCTCGGCCTGTTCGTCGGAGTCGCTGGAACCCTCGCCCGTGTTGGCCGCCATGGGCGTGGAGGCCGAGCGCTCCCTGCGGCTCTCGGTCGGGTGGTCCACGACCGAGGAAGACGTCGATGCCTTCGCCGACGCCTTCCCGCGTGTAGTCGCCCGCTTGCGTTCGCTGGGCGCCTAGCGAGGCGGGCGGGCTCGGCGGCGAGCGCTTGCCGCCACCTCGTCGGGCACGTCGATCTCCATGCGCAACAGCGAGGCGGCATGGGTCTTGCCCAGGTTGTCGCTGCGCAGGGAGCGCGGGGCCCCGCCGCCCAAGGCGTCGTGCATGACGAACTTCAGGGCCAGCACGTTGCGCGCTTCGTAGCGCTCCACGTCGCCCTGTACCAGCTCGCCGAAATGAGCTTTCACGCGCTCGGCCGTGACCTCGCGACGGATGGCCTCGTAGGCAGCCTCGTCGTCGGCGAACAACGACAGGTCGCTGATATCGCCCTTGTCGCCGGAACGGGCGCCGCACAGGTCGCGCAACTGGATGCGGGCCATCAGACGTCCTCCACCTGCACGCGCACCTGGGCGTCGACCAGCGCCTTGTCGACGTAGAAGGGCTCGACGGCCAGCAACTGCGAGGGCTTGCCGTCGCGGGAGCGCCCCGTCGACGAGATCGTCGGCGGCCCGGAGAGGCCGAGCACACCGACGTTGCGGGCCACGCGGGAGGCACCGTCGGGCGTGGCCGTGCGCCAGGCCAGGCGGCCGACGACCTCGGGCGGCTCGCACTCGTCGTCGGGGACGGTCGGCCCGCCGAAGGCACCGGCCCCGAAGTACTCCTCGCGCCATTCCTCCACGGCGAGGTCGGCGGCCCGTTCCCGCACGAAACGCAGCGCGGCCCGGGCCTTGGCCTCGGCGTCGGGCCACGAGTAGGCCAAGCGCACCTCCCCGGCCCACCCCGCCGGCGTGCACACCAAGCCTTTGTACGACTCGGGCGCGGGGGCACCGCGGGTGCCGGTGATGCGCACACGGTCGTCGCCTTCGTCGGCGAGGGTGAGCGAGGTGAAGTCGGCCACCACGTCGGGGTTGAGGTAGCGAGCCGGGTCGTGCACCTCGTAGAGCAGCTGCTCGCGCACGGTGTCGAAGGTGACCATGCCACCGGTGCCCTGGGGCTTGGTGATCACCATGGTGCCGTCGGCGTCGACCTCGGCGATGGGGAAACCGATGCGCTGCGGGTCGGGGTTCTCCCACCAGCGGCCCGAGTAGTTGCCGCCCGTGACCTGGCCGCTGCACTCCAACAGGTGGCCGACGACCACCCCTGCAGCCAGGCGATCCCAGTCGTCCCAAGACCAGCCGTGCTCGTGCACCAAGGGGGCCAGGAACAGCGAAGCATCGGCGACCCGACCGGTGATGACGACGTTGGCGCCTTGGTCGAGGGCGTCGACAATGGGACGGGCGCCCAAGTAGGCGTTGGCAAATAAGGCGTCGCCGGGCAACCCGAGTTGCCCGGCATGAGGACGGACGTCGTCGCCCACCACGGTGGCGATGCGAAGGCCGCTGACCCCTGCTTGTCGTGCCGCGGCGACGACGGCTCGCCCGGCGGCGATGGGGTTGATGCCACCTGCATTGGTGATCAACTTCGTGCGACCGTCGAGCAGGTACGGCACCGCCTGGTGCACGTAGAGAGGCAGGTCGCGGGTGTAGCCCAGGGCCTCATCGCGCTGGCGGTCCTTCTGGAGGATGGCCAGCGTCAGCTCGGCCAGCGCCTCGCACACCAGGTAGTCGATCCCGTCGGCCAACAGGTCCTCGACCGGGCCGATGCCGTCGCCGTAGAAGCCCTGTCCGCCCCCGAGACGAATCACGAGCGGCGACAGTAGCCGCAGGAGTCTTCGGTCAAATGCACGAAACCTTCTGGGACGAATCCATTTCCCAAATCCGGGGGGCCTTTGCCGTGAAACGTTTTCTTGCGCTGTTTGCACTGCTTTCTGTTGTTCTTGTACCCCATGCCGACGCCGACGAGCCGACGCTGCCGAACCTTCGACCGGACAAGCCCTACGACATCCAATTGGGGTACGCCGACGAGTTCAACATCAACAACCCGACGGAGGCACTCCGGTTCTCGATGGCCAGCGGGAACGTCGGCGCCTACGCCCTCGACCTCCTGGGCGCGCCGCCCAAAGACCAAGAACGCACCACCGCCAACCAGTGCGTGGCCTGGGTCGAAAAGGTGTGCACGCAGCGCCAGGAAGCGGGCGAGTTCGTGTTCCACCCCTTGCACGGCCACTGGCACCTCGACAGCTTCGCCGCCTACGAGCTGCGCAAGGTCACCAGGAAGGGGGCCGTCGACATGACCGGCACCGGCCTGGTCGCCACCAGCGGCAAGGTCTCGTTCTGCATGATGGACTCCCAGCCCGTCGGCGGCTACGACCCGAACCAGACACAGACAGGCTTCTACAACACGTGCACCGGCGTGTACCAAGGCATCAGCGCCGGATGGGCCGACGTGTACGACTTCTCGCTGCCCGGCCAGCAGATCGTGGTCAAGGACATCCCCGACGGCACATACGCCTTGGTGGTGAAGTCGAACGTGGACGGGCAACTGCTGGAGACCGACTACACCGACAACACGGCCTACGAAATCATCACCCTGGCGACGCCGCCCGGGTGCGTCGGCCGCACCGTCACGGTGGGCGCCGCCTGATCTCGTCGGCAGGCGAGCGGTCAGCCGCTGGGTTGGCCGCTCGCCTGCAGGGCCTGCTTGAGCACGCCCTCCACCATCGGCACCATCTCCTGGGGCGGGTTCAGCCCCAGGAAGGCCCGGAACTCGGGCACGGCGGCGGCGGGGTCGTTGCGGTCCTCGAAGAGCATCATGCCCTTGAAGAAGTGGGCGTCGGGGTAGGCCGGGTCGACCTCGACGGCGCGGCTGACGTACTCCAACCCCTTGTCGAGCAAGGCCTTTTCGCCCGCTTGGCGCCCGGCCAGCCGCACCAACCAACCCCGGTAGGCCAGCGCTTCGGCGTTGCGGGGGTCGATGTCGAGCACCTCGTCGTAGCGCTCGATGGCCTCGGCTGCCTTGCCCTGGCCGATGAGCGCACGGGCCTCGGTGAGCTTGCGCGACGGGCCGGTGGCCGTGATGCCGCCCGCGCTGGGGTCGCCGGGCAGCCGTTCGCCTGACGAGCCCGCCACCACCAGCCCCGCCGTCACGGCCAAGACGGCGACGCTCACCACCCAGGCGGCAGGCCGCACCCAACTGCGAGCCGCAGGTGGGGGCGGCAACGGCTGCGCCGCTTGGTCGATGGCCCGCAGCACCGCCGCGGTGCGCACGGTGTAGTCGTCTTTCAGCGTGCGGTAGTCGTCGTCGTCGATGTCGCCCGCCGCCCGTTCGCGCTCGAGGTCGTCGAGCGAGCGCAGCAGAAACTCCCGTTCCTCGAATAGCTCGTCGACGCTCACCGCGCCTGCCTGGCCTGCTCCACCAGCGCCCGGTCCTCGTCGCTCACGCCCGCGTCGCCGTCGGCGCGCCAGCGGCGGAAGGCGAAGGCCAACCCGCCCAACGCGCACACGGCGGCCACCACCGGAAGCGCCCACACCAAGCCGCTCACGCCTGAGGCTTCCGGCTTGAGCAGGATGTCCTTGCCGAAGCGGCTCACCAGGTAGGCGCGGATGTCGCCGTCGCTCTCCCCCGCCTCCACCCGGCGGCGGATCTCGTCGCGCACGACCCGGGCGGTGGCGGCGTCGGACTCCTCGACCGACAGCCCTTCACAGGTGGGGCAGCGGACTTCCTTGGCGATGGCGGTGACCCGGGACTCGGTGGTGCGGCCGCCGCCGTCGCCGCTGGAGCCGACCGCCAACGCGCTGACGACGAGCACGGCCATCGTCAGCCAGGGCAGCCACTTGCGCATCACGGCGCGCTCCCCAGGTAGCGCCGCAGGTCGCGGTCGACGCCGTCGGCGCTGATGCGGCTGATGTAGCGGGCCAGCACGACACCTTCGGGTGAGATCACGAACGTCTCGGGCTGGCCCCGCACGCCGAACTCCAAGGCGATGGTGCCGCGCGGATCGTCGACCACCGGCCAGTCGCCGCCGTGCTCGGCCCGGTACCTGCGCACCTCCTCCGCGGTGTCGTCGTGGATGACGCCGAGCACCACGGCGTCGCCCGCCGCCGCGTGGCGGGTGGAGAACCGTTGGAGCTCGGGGTGCTCCTGGCGGCACGGCACGCACCACGAGTTGAAGAAGTTCACCAGCACGAACTTGCCCCGGTAGTCGGCCAAGCGGACGGTACCGCCCTCGAGCCCGGGGCCTTCCACTGCGGGCGCGGGCTTGCCCAGCAACGGCGTGGCCGCCGCGGTGTCGATGGCAGGCGAACGGGTGGCGAGGACGCCCACGAACACCGCGAGGATGAGGCCCACTGCAGGGGCCACGTAAAGAGCGACGCGTTTGCGGCTGCGCGCCGGCGCCGTCATACCAACGTCTCGACCTTCTCTTCTTCGAGGGGCGCCTCCGACGCGGGCGCGGTGGGCCGGCGACGCCCGCCGGGGATCGCCGCCATGGCGGTGCCAATTGCCATCAGCACGCCACCCACCCACAGCCACATGACCAGCGGCTGCACCACGACGGCGATGACCGCCTCGCCCTCGGGGGTGCGAGGCGCCTGGATGAGCGTGAGGTAGACGTCCTCGATGGGGCCCACGCGCACCGACGGCGTGCCGATGGCTTGGGTGGCGAACGGGAAACGGTTCAACGCCGGGCGGTAGACGCCGTCGTCGTCGACCCGCACCAGGGCCTGCACCGCCGTTCGGTTGGGGAACGTGCGGTTCTCGATGCCGAGGTAGGTGACGCGATGGCCCGCCAGCACGGCCGACTGGCCCGGCGCCAGGCGGAACTCGGCCCGGTGGCCGTACGACTGGGCGGCGGCGAAGGCCACGGCGAGCACGATGACGCCGAGGTGCACGACCATGCCCCCGTTGGCCCGCCCCATCAGTCCTCGCCAACCGGCCCGTCGCGTCGACAGCGCCAGTTGTCGCACTGCTGCGCCCGCGGCGAAGGCGCCGAGCCCGAAGGCCACGAGTGCGCTGAAGCCGCGCAACCCGAAGGCCACGCACGCCACGAGCGTCGCGGTGGCGGCCCACGACGGCCACAGCAACCGGTGCCGCAGCAATTCGCCCGAGGCCTTGCGCCATGGCAGCACCGGCGCCACCGCCATGAGGAACAGCAGCACCAAGGCGATGGGCCGCGTCATGCGGTCGAAGTACGGGCGCCCCACCGAGATGCGGTCGTCGCCGAGTGCCTCGGCCAACAGCGGGAAGACGGTCCCCAGCAGCACCACGAAGGCGAACGCTGCGAAGGCCACGTTGTTGGCCAGGAAGGCGCCTTCGCGCGACAGCGGTGAGTCGATGGCGCCGGGCGAGCGCAGCTTGTCGCCCCGCCAACCGATGAGGCCGACGCCCACGGCCACCACCACGGCGAAGAAGCCGAGCAACAGCGGGCCGATGGCCGATTCGGTGAACGCGTGCACCGAGTCGAGCACGCCGGAGCGGGTGAGGAAGGTGCCGAGGATGGTGAGGCTGAACGTCGACAGCAGCAGCGACAGGTTCCAGACCCGCAGCATCCCCCGGCGCTCCTGCACCATCACCGAGTGGATGAAGGCGGTGCCGGTCAACCACGGCAGGAACGACGCGTTCTCCACGGGGTCCCAGCCCCAGAAGCCGCCCCAGCCCAGCACCTCGTACGACCACCAGGCGCCGAGGATGATGCCGCTGGTGAGGAAGCCCCAGGCGAACAAGGTCCACCGGCGCGTCTCGATCAACCAGCCCTCGCCCACCCGGCCGGTGACGAGGGCCGCCACCGCGAAGGCGAAGGGGATGGTGAAGCCGACGTAGCCGAGGTAGAGCATCGGCGGGTGGAAGGCCACCAGCGGGTGGTTCTGCAGCAGGGGGTTGGGGCCCATGCCGTCGCTGGGCACGGTGGCCAACTGTTCGAAGGGGTTGGCCGGGCCGAGCATGAGCCCGAAGAAGAAGACGGTGACGACGAGCGCGGTCAGCGTCGCCCACGCCACCAGCGGGTCGGCGGCGCGGTGGCGGAAGTGGCGCACCATCACGGCGACGTAGCCCGCCAGCACCAGCGCCCACAACAGGATCGAGCCCTCCAGGGCCGACCACATGCCGGTGACGCTGTAGAGCCACGGGGTCGACCGAGCGTTATTCTCGGCCACGAACTTCAACGAGAAGTCGTGCGTCAGCAAGGCCCGCTGCATGGCGAACGTCGCCACCACCGCGGCGCCGAGCACGAGGAAGGCGTACACCCGCGCCGTGCGCAGCAGGATCGGCCGCTTGCGGCGCAGGCCGACCACCAACGTGCCGACGCCGGCGAGCGCGGACAGGAACCCGAGGAAGACGGCGCCGAGGCCGATGGCAGCATTCATTGCGGCGGGCTGTAGTCCTCGACCCGGTCCGGGTTCTTCTCGCGGTACTCGCTGGTGTGCTTGACCATCACCCGATCGCTGGCGAAGTGGTCGGCCTTCCAGCGGCCTTCCAGCACGACGGGGATGCCCACCTGCATGAGCTGCGGGATGTCGCCCGTGTGCACGATTGCCGCGCTGTGCTGGGTGCCCTTGATGGTGAAGCGGCCGTCCTTGGGTTCGTCGACGACGGTGCCTTCGATGCGGAAGCGCTCGTCGGCCAGCTGCGGCTTCTGGGCGACGGCTTCGTCGACCGTCTTGAAGTAGACGGTGGCATTGCCGAGGCCGCGGAAGACGAGGAAGCCGAGGGCCAGCACGATGACGGCGATGGCAACGGTCGTCCGCTTCATCGACGGCCTCGCTGCAGCAGGCGTGCCGCGTAGGCGACCAGGGTGACGACGGTGATGCCGTAGCCGGCCCACACGTAACTCATGAGGCCACCGCCGCCTCGGCCCGGCGCTCGGCCAGGGCCTGTTCGAGGGCGTCGGCGTCGCTGCGCTCCTCGAGCTTCTCGATGCGGAAGCGCTGGGCCAGAAGCCACCCGTACACCAGGGTCATGGCGAAGAAGCCGAGCAGCATGACGGTGATGTACTCGCCGTCGAGGCTGTCCTTGGGGGCGATGTCGGCCAGTGAACGGCCCTGGTGCAACGTGCGCCACCACTCCACGGCGAAGTGGTTGATGGGCACGACGGAGACAGCGAGCAGGGCGGCGACGGCGGACCGGTGGGCGCGCACGTCGACATCGGCGGGCACCCGCCGCAGGGCGAGGTAGCCGAGGTACATGAAGAACATCAGCGCCGTGAGGGTGAGGCGAGCGTCCCACGTCCACCACACGCCCCACGTCGGGCGGCCCCAGATGGAGCCGGTGGCCAAGGTAAGGAAGGTGAAGACGACGCCGACTTCGGCCGACGACGCCGCCAGTTGGTCCCACCGCCGGGCGCGGGTGGCCGGGAGGAGCCACAGCACGCTGGCCAAGGCGGTGACGGCGAAGGACAGATAAGCGGCCCACGCCAGCGGCGGGTGCACGGCGATGAGGCGGGCCAAGACGTCCTGCTCGCGGGTGGGCGGCAGGGCGAGGCCGAGGGCGATCGTCGAGCCGAGGGCGACGATGGCGAAGAAACCGAGCACCTTGGTGCCGAGGCCGGTCATGCGTCCTCCAGCAGGGGGCCGAAGGCGAGCACGCCGAAGGCGGTGTAGACGACGGCGAACACGGCCAGCAGTTGCAGCCACGGGCGGCCGTCGTCGATGCCGATGCCCATGGCCGCCTCCCACGCCTTGGTGGCGCCGAGCAGGACGGGGGCGAGGACGGGCAGGAGCAGCAGGGGCAAGAGGGTTTCCCGGACTCGCAGTCCTGCGGCCAGCACGCCGTAGGCAGTGCCCGCGGCAGCCATGCCGACGGTGGCGGCCAGGCAGGTGGCGAGCAGGAGCAACGGCCCGTCGAGGCGGGCGTCGTAGAGAACGGCCACGCCGACGGCCAGCAGCACTTGCAGCGCCAGCAGCTCGACGGCCACGGCGGCGGCCTTGCCCAGGAAGATGCCCGCCGGGTCGAGGCCGGAGATGCGCAGGCCGTCGGCCGACTCCAGGGTGAAGCTGCGTTGCACGGCGAGCAGGCCGGCAAAGAGCACGGCCACCCAGAACAGGCCGGCGGCGGCCCGGGTGAGAGTGCCCCGGTCGGGGTCGAGGGCGAAGCCGAAGAGGACGAGCACCAGGACGGCGAAAGGGGCGACTTGGTTGGTCGTCACGCGGGAGCGGGCCTCGATGCGCAGGTCCTTTCCTGCCACCAGCACGGCGTCACGCCACACGGGCGGGCTCCTTCACTTCGCCGCCCGCCACGTGCACGATCCGGTGCGCAGGCACGGCTTCGTGGGAGGCGACCACGACGGTGCGGCCGCGGGCGGCGGCGTCGCGGATCAGGTCGTCGAGCGTGTTGCGTCCCTCGGCGTCGAGCCCGGCGTGGGGTTCGTCGAGCAGCCACAGGTCGGCGTCCTTGGCCACCACGGTGGCGAGGGCGACGCGGCGCTTCTGGCCGGTGGAGAGCTTGCCTGCGGCGACCGAGCGGAGGCGTCCCGACAATCCCAGACGTTCCAGCGTGGGCTCGATGCGGGCGGTGTCGGCTTTGGCGGCGCGCACGGCGAAGCGCACGTTGTCGTCGACGGTCAGGTCGTCGTAGAGGAAGCCCTCGGAGCCGAGGAAGCCGACGTGGCGGCGCACCTGGCGCCGTTCCTTGCGGAGGTCGTGGCCCAGCACCACGGCCTCGCCGTCGGTGACTGCCAGCAGGCCCGCGCAGGCGCGCAGGAGACTGGTCTTGCCCGCGCCGTTCGGCCCTTGCGCGAGCACGATCTCTCCCCGTTGGACGTCGAGATCGACGCCGGCGAGGGCGGGGAAGCGGCCGAGGAGGGCGACAGCGGATCGAAGGCGGATGGCAGGGGCCATGGCTGCGCCTTCCATGCTACGGGGGGCCGTCGCGTTAGTTCCATGCGAGGCCGGTACCCTCCGGCCGTGGACTGGCGACGGATGATGCGAGGAACGGGCCGGGCGCTGATCTCGGCGGGCGTGCTCATCCTGCTGTTCGTCGCCTACCAACTGTGGGGGACGGGGGTGGCCGAGGCCCGCAGCCAACGGGCGCTGAAGGGCGACTTCGTCGACGTGCCGGTGCCCCCCACCACGCCGGGCACAACGGCGCCGCCCGTCGCCGCTCCCCCGCCCGTGCCCGACGGCGAGGCGGTGGCCGTCATCCGCATCCCCAAGATCGGGGTGGAGAAGGCGGTCGTGGAGGGGGTAGCGCTTGGCGACCTGAAGAAGGGCCCGGGGCACTACCGCGATACGCCCATGCCGGGGCAGCCGGGCAACGCCGCCATCGCCGGGCACCGCACCACCTACGGGGCGCCGTTCTACCGGCTCGACGAGCTGGAGCCCGGCGACCGCATCACAGTGGCGACCCGCCAGGGCACCTTCGACTACGAGGTGCGAGAGACCAAGATCGTGCGGCCTAGCGAGGTGTCGGTGCTCGACCCCACGCCCGACAACCGGCTCACGCTGACCACGTGCCACCCCCGCTTCAGCGCCCGGCAACGGCTGATCGTGGTGGCGGCGCTGTTGGGGCCGGCCGCTCCTGCGCCGGTTTCGTCGACCACCACGGTGCCGCCGGGGACGATCCCGGGGGATTCTCGGTCGCTCGATGCGGGGCTGTCAGGGGACGAGGCGAGCAACGGGCCTGCGGTGCTGTGGGGCCTGCTGGCGGCGCTCGTGTGGCTGGTGACGTGGGCCGTGTCGAAGCGGTGGCGGAAGTGGCCTGCATATGCCGTGGGGACGCCGGTGTTTTTGGTCGTGCTGTTCGTGTTCTTCGAGAACTTCAGCCGGTTGCTCCCGGCGAACTATTAGCGGAATTTCAGTGTTTTTCAGTTGATTTCAGTATCGAACACATGTACGATTAAAGGGTGGTTGGGGAACTGCGGAAGGTCGTCGAGGAGTTGGAAATTCCGCTCGACGGCAACGTCCTGGCAGAAGTGTTCTCGCTCATCGACGCACTGACGGCGAAGGCTTCGAAGGCCGTGGCCGAGTTCGACGCCGAGGCAATGTGGGAATTCGACGGAGCGACGTCGATGACGGCCTGGCTGCGGCACCACGCAGGCATGACCTCGAGCACCGCCAAGTCGACGGCGTCCACGGCGAAGAAGCTCCGCACGTTGCCGATGACCGCGGAATGCTGGTTGTCGGGCACCTTGTCGGGCGGCCAGGTGCAGGCCATTGTGCGCAACGCCACGCCGGAGTTCAGCGACCACGAAGCGACGGTGGTGCCGGCGCTGGTCGACCTGTCAGTAGCCGACACGGCGCTGGCCATGCAGCAGTGGAAGGCCATGCTCGACATCGAACCGAAGTTCGAGAAGGGCGTCCACCTGTCGCAGACGTTGGACGGCCAATGGGAACTGTCGGGCTCGCTCGACCCGCTGGGCGGCGAGACCGTTGCTACCGCGTTGCGCTTGGCCATGGTCGACGACCCCGACGTGTTGCCGTCGCAGCGCCGGGCCGATGCGCTGGTCGACGTGTGCCGCTTCTTCTTGGACCATCAGAGCGGCAAGCGGGGCGGACGGCACCGCCCGCACCTCAACGTGGTGGTCGACTACGAAGCCCTGCGTGCCGGCAAGGCCGGCGGCTTTGTCGGCGGGGGCCTGCTCGACGGTGCGTCCGTGCAGGCCCTGGCGTGTGATGCGGCGATCCATCGAGTGGTGACCGACGGCCACAGCACGATCCTCGACTACGGCACCTCCACCCGGACGATCCCGGCCCCGCTGTGGTCGGCGCTGGTGCTGCGGGATCGGCACTGCCGGTTCGAGGGGTGCGACCGGCCGTCGCAGTGGTGCGAGGCGCACCATGTGGTCCCGTGGCACGACGGAGGCACGACGAGCCTCGACAACCTGGTACTGAAGTGCAGCCGGCACCACCACATGGGCCACCAACCCGGTTGGTCGGAGAAGCTCAAGCCCGACGGCACCCTGGTGGTCACGGACCCAAGAGGCCGTACGCGCACCACTCGACCACCCGGTGCGTTGACCGCGCAGTAATGCACACCAGGATGTGCACTACTGCGAGGTCAAGTGTTCGGTCGGTCACGCAGTGGGCGTCGGCGCGTTCCGATAATCCCGGGGGTCACCGTCCGGCCAGATCGCTACCGTCGTCCCTGTTGACTTATTGGGGTTCGTCCGCAGGCACGCTGCTGTTCCTTCCCGACCCCGCGTGCGCACTCGACGTCGAGGACCTGGCCATCCTCGCCGCCGGGAACGTGCAGGTCGTCGCCAACGACGACTACTGGCACAACCCGATGGCCTGGTTCGACAGTCGCGGCGACGGGTTGTTCCTGCGGCTCAGCCGCGTCCCCCCTCACTACGGGGACGGCATCCGCTGGGGCGATCGCGAACAGGAGGACGCGGTCCTCCATGTCGCAGAGCGGGCGACGCTTCGATCCAGGAGGCGCTGGTACGCCCTCTGCGAGTACGGAGGCTGGGACGAGGAGTGCCGCGATATGTGCGAGCACCCGACCTTCGAGGACTTCCGCGACGAGCTGCGTCGGCTCGAAGAACAGCGGCTACACGCCAAGCCCCGCCACCAGACATGGGGTCCGCCCGATTGCGTCATCCACAAGGTGCACGGGCCGCCGTGGATGCCCGACATGCCTAGCTCGTCGTGAGGAAATCCAGGCCCAGGCGGTCCATGGCGTCGAGCACCATGCCCGACACCTGCCCCACTTGATTGGTGAGGAGCAGCAACCCGAACCCGGCGAGCAGCAGGCCGCTGACGACGTTGATCACCCGGAAGTGACGCTTGACCCATCCGAAGGCACCGGCCAGCCGGCCGAAGGCCACGCCGCTGAGCACGAACGGCACGCCGAGCCCCAGTGAGTAGAACACCAGCAGCACCACACCGGAGGTCACCGTCCCGTCGGCCGCCGCGTAGGTGAGGATCGGGGCGAGCACGGCGCCGATGCACGGCGTCCACCCGAAGGCGAACGCCATGCCCATGACCGGTGCGGCGAACACGCCGAGCTTCGACGGCACCACGTGGAAGCGCCGCTCCTGCTGGAGCAACCGAGGCGACACCATCCCGGCCAGGAACAAGCCCATGACGATGACGACCACGCCGGCCACTGCGTTCAACGTGCGCTGGTGCTCCAGCAACGCGCTGCCTACCGCGGACGCAGTGGCGCCCAGCGCGGTGAACACCACCGTAAAGCCGGCCACGAACAACAGCGTCGAGCGCACCAGCCGCCGCACGTCCGACGACGACCCCGCCACCACCTCGGTGACCGACACGCCCGACATCAACGACAGGTAGCCCGGCACCATCGGCAGCACGCACGGCGACAGGAACGACACCATGCCCGCCGCGAAGGCAACGACCCAACCGGTGGGCCCGGTGGAGAGGCCCAGCAGCACGACGGCCGCTCAGCGCCCCTCGAACCGGGGCGCCCGCCGCTCCCGGAACGCCGCCATGCCCTCGGCCAAGTCGTCGCTCGACCACGCCCGCACCCGAGCGGCGGCCACGTCGGCATCGTCGAGCGCAGGCTCCAGCCGGTTCAGCGCCAGCTTGTGCCCGGCGATGGTCAGCGGCGCCAACGAGGCGATGCGCTCGGCCCACTCCAGGGCGTCGTCGCACGACCCCAGCCGCTGCACCAACCCCAAGCGGAACGCGGCGTCGCCGTCGAGCTCCTCGGCCGTCAGCAGCATCTGCCGCGCCGGCCCGTGCCCCGCCAGCAGCGCCAGCCGCTGCACCGTCCAGTGGTCGACCATCAAGCCCAGTTTGGCGGCGGGGATGCCGAAACGAGCAGTCGGCACCGCCACCCGCAGGTCGCACGCCACCGCCAACTGCGTGCCCGCCCCCAACGCCGCCCCCTCGACGGCGGCGATCACCGGGACCGGCACGGCCACCAGCGCGTCGAGCAACGCCCGCAGGGCGGCGGTGAACCGCTCGTCTTCCACCGTCGACAGGTCGGCGCCCGCGCAGAAGTGCCCGCCTGCGCCGGTCAGCACCACCACCCGGCACGACGACGCCAGCGACGAGACGGCATCGAGCAGGTCCTCGCAGTGCGACACGTCCAAGGCGTTGCGCCGGTCGGGACGGTCGATGGTGACCTGCCCCACCACCCCGCGGGACTCGGCGGCGATCACTCGATCACGGCGATGACGTCGCCCTCCTGCACTTGGTCGTCGGGCTTCACCCGCACCTCGCGCACCACCCCGCCGACCGGCGCCTCGACCGGGATCTCCATCTTCATCGACTCCAGAATGGCGAGCGTGTCGCCCTCGGCCACCTCTTGGCCGACCTCGGCCGGCACCTGCCACACGTTGGCCGTGATCTCGGCCTTCACTTCGGTCACGAGTCCCCTCCTGGTTCGCCGTCCGGGCGGACGGGCACAGTACCCCCCATGGGTTTCATTCTGTCCCTCATCATCACCGGCCTCGTCGTCGGCGCCCTCGGCCGCCTCGCCATCCCCGGCCGCAACCCCATGAGCATCCCTGTGACGATCCTCGTCGGCATCGGCGGCGCACTCGTCGGCGGGCTCATCGGCAGGCTGCTGTTCGGCGACGACGGCCCGCACCTCATCTTCGCCGTGGCTGCCGCCGCCCTGATCGTCTACCTGATGCAGCGCAACGGCGACCGGAGCGGGATCAGGCGCTGAGGCGCTTCACCAGGTCGAGGTCGTTGTCGACCATCATCCGTACCAGTTCGGCGAACGACACCTCGGGCTTCCACCCCAAGACGGTCTGGGCCTTAGCCGGGTCGCCGATCAGCAGCTCCACCTCGGCGGGCCGCATGAAGCGCTCGTCGAGCACCACGTAGTCCTGGTAGTCGAGGCCCACGTGTGCGAAGGCCAGCTCACAGAACTCCCGCACCGAGTGCGTCTCGCCCATGGCGATGACGAAGTCGTCGGGCTGGTCCTGCTGGAGCATCAGCCACATGGCCCGCACGTAGTCGCCCGCGAAGCCCCAGTCGCGCTGGGCATCGAGGTTGCCGAGGCGGAGCTCGGTGTCGAGCCCGTGCTTGATGCGGGCCACGCCGTGGGTGATCTTGCGGGTCACGAACTCCAGGCCCCGGCGGGGGGACTCGTGGTTGAACAGCATCCCGCTCGATGCGTGCAGGCCGTAGGACTCGCGGTAGTTGACGGTGATCCAGTGGCCGTACACCTTGGCCACGCCGTAGGGCGAGCGGGGGTAGAACGGCGTGGTCTCCCGTTGCGGCACCTCGACGACCTTGCCGAACATCTCCGACGACGACGCCTGGTAGAAGCGGATGTCGGGGTCGACGATGCGGATGGCGTCGAGCATGCGGGTGACGGCCAGCGCCGTGGTCTCCCCCGTCAGCACCGGCTGGCCCCACGACGTCTGCACGAACGACTGGGCGGCCAGGTTGTAGACCTCAGCGGGCCGGTGGTCGCGCAGGATGTTGATCATCGACACCTCGTCGAGCAGGTCGCCCGAGGCCAGCGTCACCTTGTCCTGGATGTGGGCGATGCGCTCGAAGTTCACCGTGCTCGACCGCCGCACCATGCCCACGACCTCGTAGCCCTGGTCGAGGAGGAACTCGGCCAGGTACGAACCGTCCTGGCCGGTGATGCCGGTGATGAGGGCGCGACGGGGTGCCATGGCCCAGTTGTATAACGGTTCAACCGTATGAGTCTGCTAAGCCAGTTGGCACGATGACCGAGCACCTCGGCCGCCGCATCGCCCGGCTGCGCAACGACTTGGGCTGGACCCAGCAGGACCTGGCCGACCGCCTGGGCATCTCCCGGGTGGCCGTCTCGCACCTGGAGTCGGGCGTCAGCGACCCCGGCGAGCGCACCGTGACCCTGCTGGCGGGGGTGTTCAAGCTGGAGCCCCACGAGCTGGTGGCCGACACGTCGTACCCCCGGGCCAAGGCCGAGCGGCTGCCGGTGGTGGCGTACCGCTACACCGAGGTCGAACTGCAACTGCGGCTGTTCGAGCGTGACCTGGAGACCGGCATCGGCCTGGGCGAATGGAGCCACCGGCTGGCGGCGTTGGAGGCGCTGGCCCACGACCGCCGCGAGCGGGCCGCCCTGCGCGAGGCGGCCCAGCGCCTAGCTGGTGCTGTCGACCAGGCGCAGTCGCGGCCGGCCTGACGCACTCCGCACGTACTTCGCCGGGTTCACCGCCCCGCTCTTGTCGTCGCCCAGCCACTCGAACCAGGCGGTGACGGCGGGGCCGACCTCCTGCCAGTCGGCGTGGCCGCTGTCGGCCAACTGCTGCAGTTCCGCCGTGGTCGCCTCGAACAGCGGCTTGCCCCAGCGCCCGGCGGCGTAGCCGGTCGCCCACACGGCATGGCCCACCCACACCTCGGACACGTCGTCCGGGAAGCCGCGGTTCCGCAACCACGCCTCGAATCCCGCCCCTCGTCGCATGGGCACGACGGTACGGACCGACAGCGTTGACACGCCATGGCCCAACCGGGCCATTTCCCGAGTACATGGCGTAGGGATTCCCTACGCCATGTACTCGGGACGGGCCACGTCAGACGGGGAGGACGCCGTGCTTGCGCCAGGGGCGCTGCACCACCTTCGACTGCGACACCTGCAGCCCCCGCCAGATGGCGTGGCGGGTCTCGGCCGGGTCGATGATGTCGTCGATCTGGGCATGGCCCGCGGCGATGTAGGGGTCGATGTTCTTGCGCAGCTCCTCGGCCATCTTGATGCGGGCGTCGTTGCGTTCCTTGCCCTCGGGGATGGCTTCGAGCTGCTTGCGCATGATGATGTTCACCATGCCGTCGGGCCCCATCACGGCGATCTCGGCGGTGGGCCAGGCCACGATGTAGTCGGCTTCGTAGGCCGTCCCGTTCATGACGAAGTAGCCCGCCCCATACGCCTTGCGCAGCACCACCGTCACCTTGGGCACGGTGGCCTCGGAGATGGCGTAGAGCATCTTGGCGCCGTGGCGGATGATGCCCTGCTTCTCCACCGCGGTGCCCACCATGAACCCGGGCACGTCCTGCAGGAACACCAGCGGGATGCCGAAGGCGTCGCACAGCCACACGAACCGGGCCGCCTTGTCGGCCGAGTTCACGTCGAGGGTGCCGCCCAGCACCTTGGGCTGCGAGGCCACGATGCCGACGGGACGGCCCCCGAAGCGGGCGAAGCCGGTGATCACGTTCTTGGCCCACTCCGCCTTCATGGGGAAGAACTCGCCGTCGTCGACGACGGTCTCGATGACCCGGTACATGTCGTAGGCCCGCCGCGGCGCGGTGGGCACGATGTCGTAGAGCTCCTCGCAGCGCCGGTCGACGGGGTCGGACGTCTCCTTCTCCGGCAGCGGCGTGGTGTTGTTCGACGGGAAGAACGACAGGTACTGGCGCACCACCCGCAGGCAGTCGGCGTCGTCGGCCACTTCCATGTCGGCCACGCCGCTGACCTTTGTGTGCACGGCCGAGCCGCCCATGTCCTCTTCGGTCACGTCCTCATTGGTGGCGGCCTTGACCAGGTGGCGGCCTGCCAACGCCATCGACGAGGTGCCCTTCACCATGGGGATGAAGTCGGCCAACGCCGGGATGTAGGCGGTGCCCGCCGCGCAGTGCCCGAGCATGGCGGCCACCTGCGGCACCACCCCGCTGAGGATCACCTGCTCGCGGAACAGGGCGCCTGCGGCGGCGAAGGTCGAGCCGGTTGTCTGGCTGACGCGGGCGCCCGCCGAGTCGAGCAGCCACACGATGGGGATGCGTTGGCGCAGCGCCAGCTCGCGCATGCGGGCGGTCTTGTGCTCGCCCACCGCGCCCATCGAACCGGCCAGCACGGTGAAGTCGTAGGCGCACACGGCCACGCGCCGCCCGTCGATCTCCCCGACGCCGGCCACCATGCCGTCGGCGGCCAGGTAGCCCTTCTGCTCGCGCAGCACGCGGTCCATGGAGTCGGCCAGCAAGCCGTACTCCACGAACGTGCCGGGGTCGAGCAGCGCCTCCACCCGTTCGCGCACCGGCCACTTGCCGAGCGATCGCTGCCGCTCGACGTTTTCGGGCCCGCCCATGGCGTAGGCCTTCTCACGCCGCGACTGCAGGTCGTCGACGAGGGGCTTCCAGTCGTGCAGTTCGGCGGGGTCGGTCATCGCCCTCTCCATTCGGGCGGCCGCTTCTCGACAAAGGCTTTGATGCCTTCGCGCGAGTCCTCCGTCCCTGTCGTAAGCGTGAGCATTGCGTGCAGGTGGGCCAGCGCGTCGCGGGCGCCCAAGTCCCACACCGCGTAGAACGAGTCGCGCCCGAGTTGCATCACCGCGGGCGACTTGGCTGCCAGCACGGCGGCGAACGAGTCGACCGCCTCGTCGAGGGCGTCGACGGGCACGACGCGGTTCACGAAGCCGATGCGCTCGGCCTCGGCGGCGTCGACCCGCCAGCCCGTCATCATGAGCTCCAGCACCTTCTTGGGGGGCATCGACCGGGCCAGGGGCACGGTGATCATGTACGGCCACAGGCCCACGTCGATCTCCGGCGTGCCGAACTGGGCGTCGTCGGCGGCGATCACGAAGTCGCACGCCAGGGCCAGCCCGAACCCGCCCGCCAGCGCGTACCCCCGCACCCGGGCCACCGTCGGCTTGCCCAGCGACCACAGGTCGTCGAACAGGCCGGCCAGCTCGCCCCGGGCGTTGTGGAGGTCGAGGTAGCTCGCCCCTTCGCCCATGCCGCCCAGGTCGGCGCCCGCGCAGAACGCCTTCTCCCCCGCGCCCGTCAGCACCACCACGCGCACCTCGGGGTCGGCTTTGGCCTCGGCCACGCGCGCCCTGATGTCGCGGATGACGGTCCACGACATGGCGTTGCGGCGCTCGGGACGGTTGATGGTGATGCGGCCCACCCCGGACGCGGCGTCGTACAGGACCTCATCCGATGCCATCGCCGGACGGTAGCGTGAACCCGCCATGTTCTTCACGGCCGTCGCCGTCGTCGTCGGCCTCGCACTGGGGCTCCTCACCGGAGGACGCCTCGAGCACCTCGGGAACCGACGCTTCCGCGCCCCCGCCCTGTTGGCGGCGGGCTTGGTCGTGCAAGCGGCCAGCGGGCGCTTCGGCGGGGGCACGGTGGCACTGGTGATCGTGTCGTACCTGTTCCTCATGGCCTTCTGCGCCGCCAACCTGCGCCTGGTGGGCATGGGCGTGGTCCTGCTCGGCCTGGCCATGAACTTCACCACCATCGCCGTGAACGGCGGCATGCCCGTGCGGCGCTCAGCGGTGGTGGCGGCCGGCATCGCCGAGTGGCACGAGCTCGACGACCTGGAGATCCACGACAAGCGCCACCTGGAACGGTCCGACGACGACCTCATGTTCCTGTCCGACATCATCCCCGTGCCTGTGCTGGGCGAGGTGCTCAGCTTCGGCGACCTGGTGATGAGCGTCGGCGTGGCGGACGTGTTGTTCCACCTGCTGCGGCCCCCGCCGGGGCGGCGCTACGAGGAGGACGGCACGAACGCGTCGTCGCGTGAGAGGTAGCGGTTGAGCGCGTGGAGGGTGGCCCGGGCGGCCGCTTCTTCCATCGACGGGGCACGGGCCACGCCGTAGAGCTTGGGGGCCCGCTCGTCGGGCTCCAGCACCACGACCACGGCGTGGTCGGGGCTCTGGCGCAGGGCGGCGGTGGCGGCGTCGATGCGGAACGGCAGCTCGGCGCCCAGTTCGGCCAGGGCCACCAGGGTGGCCGCTGCCGCCTCGGCGGGCGAGCCCGCCTCTCCCCTGCCGACCACTCGGCGGGAACCGAGGGCCAGGTGCACGTCGAGCTCCTGCGAGAAGGCGTCGACCCGTACGCCGTCGAGCCGCACGCGAGCCGGGTAGCGGGTCGGCCGCGGTGCGGCCAGGTCCTCCACCTCGATGACCAACGGCTTGTCGAGGTGCGCCCGGGCCCGCTGCGACACCTGCCTGCGCAGTTCGCTGGGGCCGACCTGGGGCACGTCGGCCAGCACGTGCACCACCACCGTGTCGCCTTCGTCGGAGTAGCCGACGCCGACGATCCCGGGCAGCCGGCGCAGTTCGAGCTCGAGGGTGTCGAGGGCCTCGTTCACCGGCGTTTGGCCTCGTAGAGCCGGCGGTCGGCCAGGCGGTACAGCTCGGTCACGTCGGTCGCCTCCTGAGGGGCCAAGGCAACGCCGGCTGAGAATCCCATGTCGGCCGCCCCTGCCACTGCCGTGGTCACGGCCGCCTCCAGTCGCCGTACCAACGCGGTGACCAGGTTGCCGTCGCCCTTGGCCAGGATGAGGGCGAACTCGTCGCCGCCCAAGCGGGCAGCCACGTCGCCGGCCCGCAGCGACTGGCGCAGCTCGGCGCCCACGGCCCGCAACACCTGGTCGCCGCCGTCGTGGCCCAAGCGATCGTTGAGCGCCTTGAAGCGGTCGATGTCGATGAGGACGAGGGCAAACGGCCAGCCGTAGCGCACGCTGCGCGACGCCGACTGCACCAGCAGCTCGTCGAACGACCGTCGGTTGAGCAACCCGGTCAGGGCATCGTGCGAGGCGTCGTGGCGTAAAAGGTCCATGCGAAGCGCCACCGTGCACAGCCGTGACACGGTGACGGCCAACCCGGCCTCGACGGGGCGGCCGTCGCCGTAGACGCCGGCCTCGGCCTCCCGCGGGTCGACCGACGTCGCTTCCCAGGGGGGGCGGCGGCGGTTGCGGAACACCTGGCGCCCGGCCGAGGGGTCGTCGAGGACGAGCACCACGTCGTCGTAGCCACCGTCGTGCGCCACCCGGTCGAGGGCTCGGTAGATGAAGGCGATACCCGACGCTGCGGTGGCCAACTCGGCTGCCAGCGCGTCGAAGCCGGCGGTCCCAGTCGACCCCTCGACCTCTTGGTCCTCCGCCCCGGTATCGCGCGGCCGAAGCCAACGCCGGCGTGACGGGTTCGCGCTGGCGCTCACCGTTCACCTCAACTTCAACGAGCTTGTTCCGGCAGAGGCTGAGCTGCGCCGTCAAACCGGGTTTTCGCCACTCTGGGCGCGTTTTCCTGCTGCGTCAAGCTGGGGCGATGCCCTCTTGCATCAGAGCCACAAGTTCGGCGGCGGCCCGTCGATCGTTGCCTGCGCCGTGGGCGGAAACGGTGGCGAACAAGGCGCCGGCCGTTGCCACGTGCGGTTCCGTGCGCTTCCGCTCGAAGGTGGCGGCCACCCGCACGGCCGCGGCAGCTCGACCAGCCCGGCCACCGCTCGTGGTCAAGACTTCGTTCAGGAGCCCCGTGACGGAGGGTGACAAACCGCTCTCTGTGGCGATTTGGGTGACAACCCGAGCTCGGGCCACGCCGTCTTCGCCCGCCCCCAGGTCGGCCAGCCCTTGCAGGCGGGCGGCGGCGGCCACGTGCTCGGCCTCCCGCGGGTTCACACCCAGCCGCACGCTCAGCGCCGTTGCTGTCGCCGACATCCGCTCCGCTGCCCCGGGGGCGGCGACGCCCGCCAGTTCCGGCACCATGGCAAGGGCGTCGACGGTCTGGCGTCGGGTGCGACGGGCACGCGCCCATGCCCCTGCGGCCACGCCGGCCACCACGAGGGTGGAGACGAGCAGCAGGGCAACGATCACGACGACACCTCGCGGCGGGAGGTGAACACGCCCAGCGCAGGCGGATCGACGGCGAAGACGACAGCGCTGCGCTCGTGGCCCATGCCGTGGCGCTCGCCTCGGCGCTCGACGGCGGCGACCAAGGCGGCCACGCACCGGGGGTCGAACTGGGTGCCCGCCCGGCGGCGAAGCTCCTCGAAGGCGACGTCCTGTGGCAGCGCCCGGCGGTAGGCCCGGGTCGAGGTCATGGCGTCGTAGGCGTCGGCCACGGCCACGATGGCGGCCTGCTGCGACGGCTCGCCTGCGCCGTACCCCCCGCCGTCGAAGCGCAGGTGGTGCCCGGCGGCAGCGGCCCGCAAGGGGCGCAGGGCGTCGACCCGGCCGAGCACGTCGTCGCAGGTGTGGGCGTGCTGTTGCACCCGGGCGAACTCTTCGTCGGTGAGGCGGCCCGGCTTGTTGAGCAGGTCGGCGGGCACCGAGAGCTTGCCGATGTCGTGCAGGAGGGCTGCTTGGTGCAACCGCGCCAGGCGCCGCCGCGACAGGCCGAGCTCTTCGCCGATGTAGGCGCTGTAGCGGGCCACCCGCGCGGTGTGCTCGCCGGTGTAGGGGTCTTTCACGGCCAGCGCCCGCACCAGGCCGGCGACGGCGGCGGCCCGGGCCGCTTCGTGTTCGGCGTGCCCGGCAACGGCGAGCAGGGCGAGGCAGGTGACGAGGACAGCCCAGCACGCTCCGGCCGCGACGGGGTGAGCGACGAGTGCCGTCGCGGCAGTTGCGACCGCCGACACGCAGGACGCGAGGAGGAGACGCGTTGCGTTCTCCCGGGCCCAGCCAACCATGTGTCCCTCCGTGCGGTTCGTCGTAGCGAAAGTCCGCCCGGCCCCCAGCAGGCCCCCACTCCGAAGCGAAGGATACGCCTGCTACTACGTAGGTGGCAATGGCCTGGGCTACCGTCCCGCAATCCCCACCGCAGCGATCCTCTCGTTCCGCCTAGGCGGGCCCGACGGCGTGTCAGTGGAAGCGGGCAAGTGGGCGTGGTCGCTCGGCCGGCTCGGCTTCGACGTCCGCACCGTGGCCGGCGAAGGCGCCGCCGACGTGCTCGTTCCCGGCTTGGCACTGGCCGCCGAACGCCCGCCTGCCGCGCCCGAAGTGGCACGCGCCCTCGACGGCGCCGACCTGGTGGTCGTCGAGAACCTCTGCTCCCTCCCCTTGAACCCGCCCGCCGCCGACGTGGTGGCGTCGGTGCTCGCCGGTCGGCGGGCCGTGCTGCGCCACCACGACCTGCCGTGGCAACGGGAGCGCTTCGCCGGCTACCCGCCGCCGCCCGACGACCCGGCGTGGCTCCACGTGACGATCAACGATTTGAGCCGCCACCAGTTGGCCGAGCGCGGCATCACTGCGGTGACGGTGCGCAACGCCTTCGACCCCGACCCGCCTGAGGGTGACCGCAGAGGCACGCGGGCGGCGTTGGACCTCGGCCCCTACGACCTGCTCGTCATGCAGCCGACGCGGGCCATCCCCCGCAAGGGCGTGCCCGTGGCGCTGCGTCTGGCCGAGGCGCTGGGCGCGGCGTACTGGCTGCTCGGTCCCACCGAGGAGGGCTACGAGGGGGAACTGGAGCGGGTGCTCGAACGGGCGAAGGTCCGCATCATGCGGGGGCTGCCCTCCGGTCGAGTAGCCAATGCCTATGCGGCCGCCGACGTGGTGGCGTTCCCGTCGTCGTGGGAGGGGTTCGGGAACCCGGTCGTGGAAGCGGCGTTATACGGCAAGCCGCTGGCGCTGCGCCGCTACCCCGTCGCCCTCGAGTTGGAGGCGTACGGGTTCCGGTGGTTCGACGCCGACGACCCGGAGGCGGTGCGGGCGTGGCTGGCGGCTCCCGGCCCGTCGTTGTTGGAACACAACCGCATCGTCGCTCGCACGCATTTCTCGCTGCACGACCTGCCGGGACGGCTGGCCGCTTTGTTCAACGAGGCAGGATGGTCGTGGTGAACGACTCCGATCCTGTCCTCGTGCAGCGCGCCCGTATCGCCCGGCTCGTCGAGGTGGGCCAGCGGGTCGGCTATTCGCTGTTGCTGGTGGCCGTCGTCGCTTTCTTCGTCGGCCTGGCCACCGAGTTCACCGGGCTGATCACCGTGGTCGTGATCGGCTCACTGCTGGCCATGACCGTCGTGCTGGCACCGGCCATCGTGTTCGGGTACGCCGTGAAGGCGGCCGAACGGGAGGACCGGCAGCAAGGTCGCTAGAGTTCCGGCCAACCGTTTTCTTTGCAGGGGGAGTGCGACAAATGACCAAGGCTGCAGTGCTGTCAGGGATCGACCAGCGCCTGGAGATCCGTGACGACGTCGTCGTCGACGCCCCCAAGGCAGGCGAGGTCAAGGTGCGCATGGCCGCCTCCGGCGTGTGCCACTCCGACGTCTCCGTGCAGAACGGCACGCTCTACAACGCCCTGCCCGCCATCATCGGCCACGAGGGCGCAGGGGTGATCGAGGAGGTCGGCGAAGGCGTCGACGGGCTCGAGGTGGGCGACCACATCGTCATCTCGTGGATCCCCCAGTGCGGCGCCTGCTTCTTCTGCGACAAGGACCAGGCCTACCTGTGCGAGAACGCCAACCTGGCGTTGTCGACAGGCGGCATGCTCGACGGCACGCCCCGGTTTAGCCTCGAAGGGCAGCCCCTGCACCACATGGCTGCGGCAGGCACCTTCGCCGAGTCGACGGTGATCCCCGCCATCGGTGCGGTGAAGATCCCCAAGGAGATCGACCTCAAGGCGGCGTCGCTCATCGGCTGCGGCGTGCTGACCGGCGTGGGCGCCGCGTTGAACACGGCCACCATCCGCAAGGGCGACAGCGTGGCCGTCGTCGGATGCGGCGGGGTGGGGCTCAACGTGATCCAGGGCGCCCGCATCGCCGGGGCGGGCGAGATCATCGCCGTCGACATGAACGAGACCAAGCTGGCCATGGCCAAGGACTTCGGGGCCACCGCCACAGTCAACGCCTCCCAGGGCGACCCGGTCGGCAAGGTCATGGAGATGACCGAGCAGCGGGGCGTCGACGTGGCCTTCGAGGTCATCGGCCTGCAGCAGACGATCGAGCAGACGATCACAATGGCCCGCCGGGGCGGCCAGGCCATCCTGGTCGGCGTCCCCCGCATGGACGTGATGGTCACCCTGCCCGCCTTCCTCGGCCTGGTGCTGCAGGAGAAGACGGTCAAGGGCTGCTGGTACGGGTCGTCCAACGTGCACAAGGACGTGCCCAAGCTGGTGGAGCTCTACCAGCGGGGGGAGCTGAAGCTCGACGAGCTCATCTCGCGAGAGATCCCGCTGGAAGAGGTCAACGAGGCCATGGAGGCCATGAAGACGGGCGAACTGGCCCGGAGCGTGATCGTCTACTGACCGTTCCAGTCGTTCTGGTCCGTCAATCCGGCGCCACAGCACCGGATTGACGGACCAGAACGGCGGCTCTCTGCGGCTAGCGCAGGTCGGAGCGGCGGTAGCGCCGGCGGCGGGCGCGCGCTGCCAGCAGCGTGATGCCCGTGTGCTTGGCGGGCAGCGGCCGGATGGGCTCCGGCGGGCGACGGCTGTCGGCCATCGGGGTGGTCCGGGCCGGTCGGGAAGCGCTCACGCCCATGGTTTTCGGCGCGATGACTAGTCCTCCCTGTGCAAGCGCACATCATGGACATTTCTGTCACTTCGGACGACACTGTGCGTGACCGGCACGACCACTCCTTGTTACTGTCCGGTACCCCATGTCGCTTCGCCTCCCCGCTGCACGCCGCCGCCACCAGTTGTTGGACACCGCCCTCGAGGTGTTCGCCGCCAACGGATTCCACACCACGTCGATGGACGACGTGGCCATCGCTGCGGGCGTCACCAAGCCCGTCCTCTACCAGCACTTTCGCTCCAAGCGGGCGCTCTACCTGGAGCTGCTCGACGAGGTAGGCACGCAGCTGCGGGAGGCCATCACCAAGGCGTCGGTGGAGGCCAGCGGGCCGCGGGAGCAGGTGCAGGCCGGTTGTGCCGCCTACTTCCGCTTCGTGGCCGAGAAGCCGTCGGCCTACCGGCTGCTCTTCGGCGGCGGCGCCCGCCGCGACGAGGAGTTCGCCGACGCCGTACGCCGGGTGGAAGAAGGCATCGCCGAGACCGTCGCCCAGTTCATCGAGGCCGACATCGACGACGAGCACCGGCGGCTCTTAGCCCACGGCATCGTCGGCCTGGCCGAGGGCACCAGCCGCCACTGGATGGCCCACGACCTCGACCTCGACCCCGACGTGCTCGCCCGCCGCATGGCCGAGTTGGCCTGGGCGGGGCTGCGAGGCATCACCCGGGACTAGCTCCCGAAGTGAAAGACCGCGTTCGCCATGCCGAGAAGTCCGACGCCGGCGAAGACGAGGGCTACGCCGACCTCCATGATGTCGCGGAAGGGGTCGTGCTTGAGTTTGAGCCGTAGCTTCCGTTCTACGACGCTCATCGGGTCCAGCGCATGATGGCGCAGCACGAGGTACCCCACTGCACCGCAGAAGACCACAAACCCGACGAGCACGTTGGCCAATCTAAGTGGTCCTCGCGGTGTTGCGAAGCGCCCTGGTGGCCGCGCGGAGCAGGCGGCGGCCCCTTCGGAGGCGGCGTCGCACTCGACACGGTGGCGTTCTCGACGTGGATGAGCCACGTCGGCCGGTTTTTGCGCACCACGCCTCGCAGGATCGTGCGCTCCCGCGGCGTCATTGTGCGGCGAACCGGCCGAATCTCCATCGCCCCAGCCTGCACCACACGCGAGGATGGCCCGCTATGGATATCGCTCGCCGGCAGGAGTTGATCACCCGCTACCGCGACGGCCATCGGGTGGTTGTCGAAGCGTTGGCCGGTGCGACCGACGACGAACTCGACCGCATCCCCGAGCCCGGCGAGTGGAGCGCCCGACAGGTGGTGCATCACCTGGCCGACAGCGAGACGACCTCGTATCTCCGCCTGCGCCGCCTGGTGGCCGAGGACAACCCGGCGATCCCGGGCTACGACGAGAACCTCTTCGCTCGGCGCCTGCACTACGAGGCCCGGCCCGTCGCCACCTCGCTCGACGTGCTGCAAGCGGTGCGGGCATCGACCGCAGAGCTGCTCGACCACCTCAGCGACGACGAGTGGAACCGGGAAGGCACCCACGCCGAATCGGGTGCGTACTCAGTGGCGATCTGGCTGGAGACCTACGCAGCCCACGCCCACGACCACGCCGATCAGATCAGGCGCGCGCTCGGGCGCGGCGAGTAGGCGCCAGCGCCTCGCGCAGCCCGGCCAGCCGAGCGGGCACGGCGCGGTACCAAACCCACGTGCCCCGCTTCTCCCGGTCGAGCAGCCCGGCCTCGTAAAGCACCTTGAGGTGGTGGCTGATCGTGGGTTGCGACCGGCCCAGCACGTCGACCACCTCGCACGCGCACACCTCGCCGTCGGGGTCCGCGGCGATCAACGAGAACAGCCGCAGCCGCACGGGATCGGCCAGCACCTTGAACGCCGCGGCCAGCTCCTCGGCCTCGTCGTCGGACAAGGGCGACGCCGACACCGGCGCACAGCACACCTCGATCTGCTTCACGTCCACAGGAACATATTGACACACATCTATGTTCCAACGTATACATAGACGCAGATCGATACAAGGAGGAGACCCCGTGTCCCGAGTGCAGCTGGCCCTGAACGTCACCGACCTGGAGTCGGCCGTCGACTTCTACTCCAAGCTCTTCAACGCCGAGCCGTCGAAGCGCCGCCCCGGCTACGCCAACTGGGCGCTCAACGAGCCGCCCCTCAAGCTGGTCCTCTTCGAGGCCCCGGAAGGCGGCACCCTCAACCACCTCGGCGTCGAGGTCGGCACCACCGACGAGGTGACCGAGGCCACCCGTCGCCTCAACGACGAGGACCTCCCCACCGCCACCGAGGAAGGCGTCACCTGTTGCTACGCCACCCAGGACAAGGTCTGGGTCACCGACCCCGACGGCGCTCGCTGGGAGGTCTACACGGTCACCGACGACAACCCCGCTCCCCAAGAGGCGGCCTGCACCCCAGGATGCTGCTGATGCTCACCTTCGGAGAAGTAATCGCCACCACCCACCGGGACGACCTGCTGCGACGGTCGCTCCGCCGGCGCTGCCGGCTTCAGCTGCTCGCCACGTCGCGGAGGCGCAAGGACGCCACCGCGACGGCGGCCAGCGCCACGCAATAAGCCAGCAACGTCATCGCGGCGGTCCCGAACTGCCGCATGACCAACGGGTCGTTCAACGGCCGGCCGGTGAGGAAGATGACGGCGTTCTCGGCCAGCAGCCACGGCCGCAGCCACGGCTTCCACGCCCGCACCAGGTTCTCGCCGATCACCATGTAGGCGAAGGCGGCACCGAAGGCGGCGGCCGTGTTGCGCCCGATCATGGCGACGGCGCCGCCCACCAAGGCGGCGAAGGCAGCCATGGCGCCGGAGCGAAACACCCCACCGGCGAGAACTCGCAGCCACTCGCCGTCGACGCCCTCGGTGGAACCGTGGGCGGCGGCGGCCGGTACCACCGCCAGGACGAGCAGCACCTGCAGCGCCATGGCGAACACCCACGCCAGCACGGTGGCGGCGGCCAACTTGGCCACGGCCAAGCGCACCCGCCGCGGCTCCCACGTCAGGACCGTGGCCATGGTGCCCGCCCGCCACTCGGCGCCGATCATCGAGGCGCCGCCGAGCAGGCCGCCGATGGCCAGGAAGAAGACGCTGGCGGCCAACGCCGGGTCGCCGCCACCGACCGGCCACAGGTCGGTGAGCGTGAAGGGCTTGACCACGCCCGGCTCGGTGCGGCACTCCTCCACCGGGGGCTGCCCCGGTGTGACGACCTCGACCTCGCACACCGATGTCAGGACTTGCTCGCCCGGCTGTGTGCGCGCCGTGTTGGCGAACACCAGCACGCCGGTGACGACGATGGCGACGGCGGCGATCATTAGCAGCACCCACACCAAACGACGCGATAAGCAGCGGCGCACCTCGACCAGGAAGAGGTTCACGACGGCTCCTCGGTGAGGTCGAGGAACACGTCCTCCAAGCTCACTTCGCGCGGGCGCAGGTCGGACACCCAGTGGCCCGCCTCACCGAGCACCTGCGCTATTCGCGCCGCGTCGGTGGCGGCCACGTCGACCACGAGCAGTTCGCCCTCTCGGGTGGCGGGCAGGCCCGCGTCCTTGAGCACCCGCAGCGCAGCACGGGGGTGGGCCACCCGGGCCAGCACGCCCGTCGTGCGTCCGCCTTGCAACACCTCGGCCACCGGCCCGGCCGCGACGCAACGCCCGCGCGACAAGATGGCCACCCGGTCGCACGTCTGCTGGATCTCGCTCAACAGATGGCTCGACACGAACACCGTGCGCCCTTCGGCGCCGAGGCTGCGCACCAAGCCTCGGATCTCCTTGATGCCGGCCGGGTCGAGGCCGTTGGCGGGCTCGTCGAGGATGAGCAGGGCCGGGTCCTTGAGCAGGGCGGCGGCCAAGCCCAGCCGCTGGCGCATGCCGAGCGAGTACGTGCGCACGAGGTCGCGGCTGCGCTCGGCCAGCCCCACCCGCTCCAACGCAGCGTCGACCGCCGAGGCTCCGATGCCCTGCAACTGGCCGAGCAACAACAGGTTCCGCCGTCCCGACATGGTGGGGAACAGGGCGGGCGTCTCCACGATCGACCCCACGCGTCCGACCACCGACGGCAGCCCTGCGGGCATCTCGGCGCCGAGCATGCGCGTGCGGCCCGACGAGGGCCGGACCAAGCCGAGCAGGCAGCGGATGGTCGTGGTCTTGCCTGAGCCGTTGGGGCCCAGGAAGCCGAAGACACCGCCTTCGGGCACGCTCAAATCGAGCCCGTTGACGGCAACGGTGGTGCCGCCGCGCAACCGCTGGTATTCCTTGCGCAGTGCTTCGACTTCGATCACAGCGGGCATTTGGCCGCAGGCTACCGGGCGATTCGTCGTGCATCGGGGTGGGTAATACGGTGGGGATGCTTTCCCGACTGGTCCGCGTCTGCCGCGGACTCACCGACGACCTCCCGTTGCTGTGCGACTGCGCCGACCGCGGCGCCTGTTCCTGCTAGGTGCGGATCGGGCGCAACGTCGAGGTTCGCCCGCTGGGGGGCATGCCGGGATGCCTGGCGATGATCGCCTTCTCCATCGCCATCTCGGTCATCGGGACGCTGTTGCTGAACCTGTTTCGCTGAGGTTCCGCCCGGCCAGGGCGATGGCCACGGCCACCGCGAGCACGGCGGCCAAGCCGAAGCCCTGCGTCGCCCACTCCCATCGCGTCAGGTTCTCGTCGTGGGCCAGGTGGAACACCAGGTGCGGCAGCTGCACCAGCGCCCACGCCGCAGCGACCGGCGTCGCCAGTCGCACAGGTTGTCGGGCCGCCCACACGAACAGCACCACGAAACCGAGGTAAAGGGCGCCGACGTCGCGCACGTAATGCTCGTTGTACGGGCCGGCCGCCGACGCCCAGTTCATCCCCAATATGCCGGGGAAGTCGTCGAAGAACGACCGGGGTGCGGGCAAGGCCCACAGGCCGATCAGCGCCGCGCTCACCGCTTCGTACACCAGCCCTATTCGCACCCATCGCACCATGTGCACATACTGGCTCACGACGCGCGGCCGACGACGGACGCCTGCGAATCAGCTGGGCGTGACCGGTGTCATCGGCTCGTTGTCGGGAAGTTCTTCTCCCCCGGAGGCATCGAGCTCGTCGGGCAGGAAGTCGGCAGGTTGCTCGATCGCGTCGTTGTCGGGCATCGACTCAGTTCCCTTTCGCCTGTGCGGCCTCGGCGATGGCCACCGAGTCGTCGCTGAGGGCGTCCAAGGCGGCCGCCGCGTTGCTGGGAGCGGCGGCCGTGCGGGCCTGCAGTTCCTCGGTGGTGGTTTCCGGTTGCCGTTCTTGTTCGTTCATGTCGCTCCTGATGCCACAGGGCGCGAAACGGGCCGGCCCCTGAGGACCGGCCCGTTTTCCGCCGTTGCGCCCTGCGTGCTGGTTAGAGGACCTCGCGGTCGCGGACCACGACCTCGTCACGGCTGCGGCCGAAGCCTGCGCCTGCGCTGCTCCAGAAGAGCATGGAGGCAAGGAGGCCGATGGCGCCCACGATCATGAGGATGATGCCCACCGTGTCGAGGTCGATGCCTTCGGCACTGGCTTCGACGGCGAAGGCGAGGATGGCGCCGACTGCGATCAGAAAAACGCTCACTCCGATACCCATTGCGGTTACCTCCTTCGGAGAGGCGTAGCGCTCTCCCCGTCTTAGTGGCTTTGGGGTCTGATCAAGTTGTCTCCCACTACTGCGAGTGGTAAACGCCGGCGGCCACGCGCCGACGAACAGGATGTTCCGCGCCGTCAGGGCCGTTGCCGAACCCGGCCTGCGTGGGGTTCTCGTGCGCCTACAGGTAGCGCATCGGGTCGACCGGCGTGCCCTGCACGCGCACCTCGAAGTGGAGGTGAGGACCGGTCGAGAAGCCCGTGGAGCCCACGGCGCCGATGACCTGGCCGCGCCCGACGGTCTGGCCCACGGCGACGCCGATGGCGCTCTGGTGGGCGTAGAGGGTGGCGAGCGACCCGCCGTGGTCGATCACGGTGGCGTTGCCGTAGCCCCCCCGGGGGCCGGCGTAGACGACGACGCCGTCGGCCGCGGCGCGGATGGGCGTGCCCGTCCCTGCGCCGTAGTCGATGCCGTTGTGGTTGCGGGCGTCGCCGGTGATGGGATGGATGCGAGGGCCGAACAGCGAGGTCACACGGGCGCCGGGCAGCGGGTGCGACAAGGACCCGGGGGCGCCCCCCTGCACGGCTTGGCCGTCCTGCACGCCACGCAGCAGCCCGCCCACGGCATCGGACTCGGCCTGCAACGCATTGATCTGGGCTTGGAACTCGGCCTTGCGGGAGCGGACCTGCTGGACGAGCGAGGCCTGCTCGCCTTCCTGGGCGCGCACCTCTTGGCGCACGACCTCTTGCTCCATGCGGGCGCCTTCGAGGTCGGCCACGCGGGAGGCGACGACGTTGCGCTGCGCCATGGCCTCGTCCTTGACCTTGGCTGCCGCTTCGCGCAACGCGACGATCTCGTCACGCAGCGCGGTGTAGCGATCGAGCACGGCCTTCTGCGAGGTGACCATGACATCGAGGTAGGTGGCTGTGGCGGCCAGGTCGCGCATGCTGTCGGCCTTGAGCATGAGCTCGGCGGCGTGGGCTGTGGGCTGGCCCACGTAGGCGGCGACGGCCCGCTTGCGCAGCTCGTTCTGGGCGCCTGCCACTTCGCCTTCGACGGCGGCCAGGCGCATCTGGGCACCCACGAACTCGGCCTGCAGCGTGTCGAGGTTGGCCTGGGCGGCGGCCACGTCGACCTCGGCAGCGGCGATCTGCTTGTCGAAGGCGGCGACCTTGCCGTCGAGCGTTCGCCGGCGGCTCTGCACGTCGTCGAGCTGGCCCAGCAGTTCGCTTTCCGCCTCGGAAGCTTCCTCGACCTGCTCGCGCAGGGTGCGGATCTGCTGCTTGATCTCGTCCTTGCGGTCAGCCGACGCAGGCACGGTCGCCGTCAGGAAGACGGCGACGACGAGCGCGAGCGAGGCGAGGACGCGGCGATGCACACAGTAAGAATCGGCCTGCCGTCAAGGATCTTGAGGGACGGAGGCGGGCAAACCGCCCGAAATCAGACGTCGAGGAAGCGGCGCACGGCGATGAACGAGCCGATGGCGCCCACTGCGGCGCCCACGAACAGCAGGAACATGCCGGTGCCGACGACCTCCGACGTGCTCACCACCAGTTGGTCGATGAGCTGCAGCTTGTAGCGCCGCACGCCTTGTTCGATGAACGTGCGCATGGCGAACACCACGCCGAAGGCGAGGGCGGCACCCACCACGCCCTGCACCAGTCCTTCGAGCATGAACGGCACCCGGATGAACCAGTTGGTGGCACCCACCAACTTCATGACCGCCACCTCGCGGCGGCGGGCGAAGATGGCCATGCGGATGGTGTTGAGGATCAGCAGGGAGGCCGAGCCCATGAGCACCACGGCCACGCCGAGCACCAGCCACTGCAAGATGTTGCTGACCCGCAGCAGGGTGTCGACGGTGTCCTTGGCGTAGACGACATCGCGCACGCCTTCGCGTTTCTTGAAGCGCTCGCCGATGACCTCGACGAACTCGGCCTGCTTGGGCACCACCCGATACGACGGGGGCAGGTCCTTGGCCGAGACGCTCTCCACCATGTCGGGCGAGTTGGCGAACATCTGCGAGAACTCCGCGTAGGCGGCGTCCTGGTCGACGTATGTGAAGTCCTTGACCTCGGGCAGCTTGGCCAGCTCGCTCTCCACCGCCTGGCTCTGGTTGGGCGGGGCGTCGGGCTGCATGAAGATCGACAGCTCCACGCCGCCCTTCCACTGGATGGTGGCGTTGTTCACCCCTTGGCGCAGCAGGAGGGCGCCGCCCACCAGCGACAGCGACACCGCCACCGTGAGCACGGCGGCGAAGGTCATGAGCATGTTGCGGCGGAGGTTGGTGAACGTCTCGCGCACGACGTAGTCGACGGACAGGGCCATTACTCGTGCACCTCTTTGCGGAACGTGAAGCCCGCCAGCCGGACGGCGTGGCGGACGAGGACGGCGAGCAGCACGACGAGCGCCACCGCGCCGGCGACGGCCACGGCGACGAAGCCGCGGTAGCGCCCGCGCAACTCCTCGGGGAAAGCAGCGTCGACGGGCGGCGCCAGGAACAGCGCCAGCGCCGCGCCGGCCAAAACGAGCAGCACCACGCCGCCTGCCAGCCAGGTCAGGACGAGCTGGCGGCGCAGGAAGGCGTCGGCCGTGGCTTGGTCGGACACCGGGCTCCTAGGTGCCGTAGCCGTAGACGCCACGGGCCTGGTCGCGCACCACGGTGCCGCGGTCGAGCTCGATGACCCGGCGGCGCATGGAGTCGACGATGCCCTGGTCGTGGGTGGCCATGACGACGGTGGTGCCGGTGCGGTTGATGCGGTCGAGCAGGCGCATGATGCCGACCGTGGTGTTGGGGTCGAGGTTGCCGGTGGGCTCGTCGGCCAGGAGGATCAGCGGCCGGTTGACGAAGGCCCGAGCGATCGAGACGCGCTGCTGCTCGCCGCCCGACAGCTCGCCGGGCAGGTTGTCGACCTTCTTCGACAGGCCCACCAAGTCGAGGATCTGCGGGACCTGCGAGGCGATGACGTGCTTGGGCCTGCCGATGACCTCGAGGGCGAAGGCGACGTTCTCGTAGACGGTCTTGTTGGGCAGCAGCTTGAAGTCCTGGAAGACCGAGCCGATGTTGCGGCGCAGGTACGGGATCTTCCAGTGGCTGAGCTGGGCGATGTCCTTGCCCGCCACCCAGATGCGGCCGCCGTCGGGCTGCTCCTCTTTGGTGAGCAAGCGCAGGAAGGTCGACTTGCCCGACCCCGAGGGGCCGACCAGGAAGACGAACTCGCCCTTCTGGATGTCGACGGAGCAGTCGCGCAGTGCGACGGTGGAGCCCTTGTAGGCCTTGGTGACGTTTTCGAGACGGATCATGAGTTGGCAGCAAGGCTATCCGGGCTGCCTTGCGTACCCGCGGCACGGGCCGTCACCACGACGGCGGCGCAGGCGATCCACACCGCTATGACGCCGGCCCACTGGAGGGCGTCGGCTGAGCCGTCGCCCCAGTACGGGGCGGTGGCGTCGGTCGCTGTCGGGATGCCGTGCACGACGACGAAGCCCAGGGCCACCAGCACTCCGGTGGCTACGGCCAGCGGGACGACCCAACTGACTCCCTTGACGGCGGCGACCAGCGCGACGACGTTGCCGGTGACGCCCAGGATGGTGCCCGGGTCGGCCAGTGTGCCGAAGAACGTGGCGCCTTCCTCGGTGCGCAGTTCGTCGAGGCCGTGGAGCACCTGGATGACGAGCAGCGCGGCGAGCGCCCAGACGAGGTTGCGACGTGCCTGCATGAAATGACCCCCGGTTCTCCGCCGCGCCCCGACGCTACCGCCGTTCTGGTCCGTGAATCCGGCACCCTGGTGCCGGATTCACGGACCAGAACAACCGGGGTCAGCCCTCCTGGGTGCGGCGCCAGCGGAGGTAGGCCTCCATGAACTGGTCGAGGTCGCCGTCGATGACGGCTTGTACGTTGCCCGTCTCGTAGTCGGTGCGCAGGTCCTTCACCAACTGGTAGGGCGCCTGCACGTAGGAGCGGATCTGGGTGCCCCAACTGGCTTGGGTGGTGGGGCCGCTGATGTCCTGCAGCTGCTTGGCCCGCTCTTCCCGCTGGCGCTCGGCCAGCTTGGCCGCCAGCACCTGCATGGCGCGGGCCTTGTTCTGCATCTGGCTGCGCTCGTTCTGGCACGAGACGACGATGTTGGTGGGCAGGTGGGTGATGCGCACGGCCGAATCGGTGACGTTGACGTGCTGGCCGCCTGCGCCCGAACTGCGGTAGGTGTCGATGCGCAGGTCCTTCTCGTCGATCTGCACCTCGTCGGAGAGGTCTTCGAGGAACGGCACCACTTCCAACGAGGCGAAGCTCGTCTGGCGGCGGGCCTGGGAGTCGAACGGCGAGATGCGCACCAGCCGGTGGGTGCCCTGCTCGGCCGACAGCAGCCCGTAGGCGTAGCGGCCCTTGACGATGAAGGTGGCCGACAGGATGCCCGCCTCCTGGCCCTGCGACACGTCGTCGAGCTCGAACTCGAAGCCCCGCCGCTCGGCCCAGCGCTGGTACATGCGCATCATCATCTCGGCCCAGTCCTGGGCGTCGGTGCCGCCTGCGCCTGCATGGACTTCGCACACGGCGTCGTGCTCGTCGTACTCGCCGCTGAACAGGCTGCGAAGCTCCAGTGCGTCGAGGTCCTTGGCCAGCGCCGCTGTGGCCGACTCCAGCTCTGCTTCCACCGAGTCGTCGCCCTCTTCGACGCCGAGCTCGTGCAGGGTCTCGGCGTCCTCGATGCGGGCGCGCAGGGCGTCGAGGGTCTTCACGTCGTCACTGACCCGGCCGAACTCGGTGGTCACCGCTCGTGCCGCGTCGGCGTCGTCCCACAAGTCGGCGCGGCCGATCTCGACCTCCAGGTCGACCAGGCGCTTCCGCTTGCCCTCGATGTCGAGGTAGGCCTCGGCCTCCGTCAGCCGGCGTCGGAGCGCGCGCAAGTCATCGGTGAAATCCCTCACGAGTCAGCGACCGTGGCAGAGCTTGAACTTCTTGCCGCTGCCGCACCAGCAGGGCTGGTTCCGACCGAGCTTCTCCTCGTCGGACTTCATGACCGGCTGCATGGTGGCCTGGGCCATGGCCGACTGCTGGGGCTGGCCCGTCTCGTCGGCGGCGGGCGAGGCGAGGGCGGCTTGCTGCACCGCGCTCTGGCCCTGCACCGGGTCGTCGGCCGCCTCGTAGCGGGCCTGGCGCAGGTCGGGCTCGGTGGGCTTGTCGACCAGGACCTCGACGTGCATCACGTACTTGAGGTAGTCGTCGTCGACGCCGGCGATCATGCGGCCGAACATGTCGTAGCCCTCGCGCTGCCACGCCACCAGCGGGTCCTGCTGGCCCATGGCTCGCAGGTTGATGCCCTCGCGGAGGTAGTCCATCTCGGCCAGGTGCTCGCGCCACTTGGTGTCGATGATCTGGAGCATGACCTCGCGCTCGAGTTGGCGCATGGTCTCGACGCCGCCGGGCAACGCCTGCTCGCGGTCCTCGTAGTAGCGCACCGCTTCGGCCAGGAGGCTCTCGTGGATCTCGTCGGAGTTGACCGCAGCGCGCAGCTCGTCGGCGGTGAACTTCGTGGGGTAGTACAGCGAGACCTCGTTGAGCAGGCCTTGCACGTCCCACTCCTCCTGGTAGCCGGTGCAGTACGTCTCCACCAGGCTGTCGAGGGCGCCGTCGAGCAGGTCGAGGGTGTGCTCCCGAAGGTCTTCGCCATCGAGGATCTGCATGCGCCGGGCGTAGATCACCTTGCGCTGCTCGTTCATGACCTCGTCGTACTTGAGGACGTCCTTGCGGATCTCGGCGTTGCGCTGCTCGACCGTGGTCTGGGCCCGTTCGATGGCCTTGGTGACCATCTTGGCCTCGATGGGCACGTCGTCTTCGAGGGTCTTGCTCATGACCCACTGCATGGCGCCGGTGGCGAACAAGCGCATGAGCTCGTCTTCCAGCGAGAGGTAGAAGCGGCTCTCGCCGGGGTCGCCTTGGCGGCCGGCGCGGCCGCGGAGCTGGTTGTCGATCCGGCGGCTCTCGTGGCGCTCGCTGCCGAGCACGTAGAGCCCGCCCAGTTCGCGGATCTTGTCGCCGTCGGCCTTGGTCTGCGCTTCGAACTTGGCCAGCAGCTCCTTGTAGGCGGCTTCGCCCTCGGGCGTCGTGCGGTCGATGCCTTGAAGCTGGCCTTCCTGCTCGGCCAACAGTTCGGGGTTGCCGCCGAGCAGGATGTCGACGCCGCGGCCCGCCATGTTGGTGGCGACGGTGACGGCGTGCAGGCGGCCTGCCTGGGCCACGATCATGGCTTCCCGGGCGTGCTGCTTGGCATTGAGCACGGCATGGGCGATGCCCTTGCGGTCGAGCAGGCGGGAGAGCTGCTCGGACTTCTCGACCGAGGCGGTGCCGATGAGCACCGGCTGGCCGCGTTCGAAGCGCTCGACCACGTCGTCGACCGCGGCGTTGAACTTCGCCTCCTCGGTCTTGTAGATGAGGTCGGCCATGTCCTTGCGGATCATGGGCCGGTGGGTGGGGATGGGCACCACCGGGAGGTTGTAGGTGTTGGCGAACTCGGAGGCCTCGGTCTCGGCCGTGCCGGTCATGCCCGACAACTTCTCGTACATGCGGAAGTAGTTCTGGAGGGTCACCGTGGCCCAGGTGTGGTTCTCCTCCTTGATGCGCACGCGCTCCTTGGCCTCGACCGCCTGGTGCAGGCCGTCGGACCAGCGCCGGCCCTCGAGGATGCGGCCGGTGAACTCGTCGACGATCTTCACCTCGCCGTCCTGCACGATGTAGTCCTTGTCGCGCTTGTAGAGCTCCTTGGCGCGCAGGGCCTGGGTCATCTGGTGGACGTAGTTCACCGAGACCTGGTCGTACATGTTGTCGACGCCCAGTTGGCGCTCGACCTTCTCGATGCCCTCTTCGGTGGGCACGACCGTGCGCTTCTCTTCGTCGACCTCGTAGTCGACGTCGCGGGTGAGGGTGCGGACGATGCCGGCGAACTGGTAGTAGAGCTTGGCCGACTCGGCCGCCGGGCCGCTGATGATGAGCGGGGTGCGGGCCTCGTCGATGAGGATGGAATCGACCTCGTCGACGATGCCGTAGACGTGCTCGCGCTGCACCATGTGGTCGCGTGACTTGGCCATGTTGTCGCGGAGGTAGTCGAAGCCGAACTCGGTGTTGGTGCCGTAGGTGACGTCGGAGGCGTAGGCGTCGCGTTTGGCCTGCCAGTCGTCGATGTCGGGGATGACCAGGCCGACGGTCAGGCCGAGCCACTTGTGGATGCGGCCCATCCACTCGGCGTGGAACTTGGCCAGATAGTCGTTGACGGTGACGAGGTGCACGCCCCGGCCGGTGAGGCCGTTGAGGTAGACGGGCAGGGTGGAGACCAGGGTCTTGCCCTCGCCGGTCTTCATCTCGGCGATCCAGCCGAAGTGCAGGGCGGCGCCGCCCATCATCTGCACGTCGTAGTGGCGCTGGCCGATGGCCCGGTCGGCGCCCTCGCGCACGACGGCGAAGGCCTCGATGAGCAGGTCGTTGAGGTCGGCGCCGTTGGCGATGCGCTCGCGGAACTCGACGGTCTTGTGTCTCAGCGCATCGTCGGACAGCGCTCGCATCTCGGGCTCGAGCGCGTTGATCTCGGGGACGATCTCCGCCAGCCGCTTGACCTTGCGGCCTTCACCGGCCCGAAGAACCTTCGCAAAAACACTCATGACGCCCCCATGCTACGCGGAACCCCCCGTGGTGCCCTGCGGCGTCGCAGGGAAGGGTTGCCAGGGTAGCGGCCGGGCCGCGTTGGGCGGGTGCGTCAGTCTTCGCGGATGTCGAGCAGGCGCTCGCGGACCGCGTAGATGACCGCTTCCATGCGGTTGTGGAGGTGCAGCTTCTCCAAGATGTTGCGGACGTGGTTCTTGACCGTGTTCTCGGAGATGTAGAGGTCTTCGGCGATCTCGCGGTTGCTCATGCCCTTGGCTACGAGGCGCAGAACCTCGACTTCGCGGGCGGTCAGCGCAGGTGCCGGGAACTGCTGCTTCTCCTCGGCCCGCTTCACGAGGGCGTTGAACTCGCTGAGCAGCTTCGAGGCCATCGACGGGGAGATCAGGCTCTGGCCTTGCACGACGGCGCGGATGGCCTCGGCCACCTCTTCGACGGAGATCTCCTTGAGGAGATAGCCGTTGGCGCCCGCCTTGATGGCCTCGTAGAGGTCGTCCTCTTCGTCACTGACGGTGAGCATGAGGATCTTGGTGGTGGGCACGTCGGCCCGGATGGCCCGAGCTGACTCGATGCCGTTCACCTTGGGCATGCGGACATCCATGAGGACGACGTCGGGCGCCAGCTCGCGGGCGCGCTCGATGGCTTCCTCGCCGTTCTCGGCCTCGGCGACGACCTCGATGCCGTCTTCGGTGCCCAGCACGACGTACAGCCCACGACGGAACAAAGCCTGGTCGTCGGCGATCAGAACGCGAATGACGTCGCCTTCGACTCGGTTGTCGTTGTCGGTCACGGTCACCCGGTGGCTCCCCTTGCTCTCGTGTGGCTTCTTCTGGCGTCGCCGGGGGGTCGGCGGCGCTGACGAACTAACTCTTTGTGATGAAGCTCACCACACCCTCATCGGCATCGTCCGAACGGAGTGAAGCATTTGGGCTAGTCCGTGCTGCTGGTCAGTGCGGTGGCGAGTCTACGCGACACCCGCCCGCGCCAAGGTGTCCCCCCGTCGTGGCTCTGGGCCGATGTGGAGGCCGCGTGCGGCTGACCTGGTCTTTGACCCCACACTCGCCTGCCGAGGAACTGGCACGCCTGCCGATGGCGACCTGCGGACAGGTCCGGCATCGACACCTCGACGTGCTTCGTCCCTTCTCCGGCGTACACCGGGTGTCGGTGCATCGTCGGGCAGGGCTTACCTCTAAGCCGCACCATGCTCAGCAACCACGGGTTGCCTTACGTGGGTCGTTTCGCCTGCGACTGGCATCGACTTGCAACCACAGACCCGCACGCGGCCCAAGCCAGTGTACGAGGCGTGGCGCCCGCTACGGGAGCCGCTGGGCCACGAAGCAGTCGACCAACTCCGAAGCAACC
>DATLNE010000035.1 GCA_035536915.1 Acidimicrobiales bacterium | reverse complement strand
GAAGGCCGTCATCCCGCACGCGGCGTTGCTGCCTCAGGCTTTCGCCCATTGGGCAAGATTCCCCACTGCTGCCTCCCGTAGGAGTCTGGGCCGTGTCTCAGTCCCAGTGTGGCTGATCGTCCTCTCAGACCAGCTAGCCGTAAGCCTTGGTGGGCCGTTACCCCACCAACAAGCATGATGGCCCGCGAGCCCATCCCGAAGCGGAATCCATTTCCTCACCAAACCATGCGATTCGGAGGGGATATCCGGTATTAGCACCAGTTTCCCGGTGTTATCCCGGTCTTCGGGGCAGGTTGCTCACGTGTTACTCACCCGTTCGCCACTAGGTCTTCCCCAGTCTTGCGACTGGTTGGACCTCGTTCGACTTGCATGTGTTAAGCACGCCGCCAGCGTTCGTCCTGAGCCAGGATCAAACTCTCCATTGAGATCTCGACCCCTGGAAGGGTCTTGAGATCGGAGAGCCGGCTTTGGGAAACACTCATCCCTCCACCGACTGGCACAGAACGGACTGACTTGTCCGTTTGCTGTGCATTGACGTATGAACGAAACATCCCGGCAAGCCGGAATGCCTCGCCCGCACGAGCTTTTGGCATTCTTCTCTGTTCCGTTTTCAAGGAGCGCTCTGCGGCAGGCACGCGTCTCTCCTGGGAGGAGAGTCCGTAGGTGCGGAAATCCGCTGGCCCGAGGGACACAACCCAGTGGGTTGCACTTCCTCGGCTCCTGGCTCTCCGGGCCCCGAGGGGCTTCGTCGAGCGGGTTGTTACTCTAGCACACCGTTCTCGGCTGTCAAACGCCGGAGCCGGTGCGCCGCCCGGGGTCCGCCGGTAGCGGCCCGAGGTGGACGACACTAGCAACTGTGCGCCGGGTCGCCGCATTCCTTGTCGCGCTCGCCTTGACGGGCGGATGCGCCTGGACGACCAAGCCACTGGCGGTGCAGCAGCTGCCGGTGGCCGAGTCGTCCCGCATCTACGCGGCCGACGGCACCCTGCTCGCCACCCTGCACGCCGAGGAGAACCGGGAGACAGTCGCCTACGACCGCATCCCCGCGGTCCTACGTGACGCGGTGGTGGCCGTGGAGGACGAGCGCTTCTGGCAGCACAAGGGCGTCGACCCCAAGGCGGTGCTGCGGGCCGCCTACGCCAACGCCGAGGGCGGCGAGATCCGGGAGGGCGGCTCCACCATCACCCAGCAGTACGTGAAGAACGAGGTGGTGGGCAGGGAGCGCAACATGCGCCGCAAGATCCAAGAGGCGGCGTTGGCCGTGCAACTGGAAAAGCAGTACTCCAAGGAACGCATCCTCGAGCTGTACCTCAACACCATCTACTTCGGGAACGGCGCCTACGGGGTGCAGGCGGCGTCGAAGGAGTACTTCGCCCGGCCGGTGTTCGAGGTCACGCTGGGGCAGGCGGCGCTGTTGGCCGGGCTCATCCGGGCGCCGAGCTCCACCGATCCCTACGGCAACCCCGAGGCGGCCATGGCCCGGCGCCGGGCGGTGCTCGACAAGATGGTCGAGCTGGGCGTGGTCGAGCGGGCTGCGGCCGACGCCGCTGCTGCCGAGCCGCTCGTGGTGCAGGAGCAACGAGCCGACGAGCGCTACGCCGCCCCCTACTTCGTGGAGCGGGTGAAGCGGTTCGTCCTCGACGACCCCCGGTTCGGCGAGACGGCGGCCGATCGACGGCGGCTGTTGTTCGAGGGCGGCCTGCAGATCACCACCACCCTCGACCTGGAGAAGCAACGGCAGGCCGAGGCGGCGGTGGCCAAGGTGCTGTCGCAGCCCGAGCGGGACCCGGCGGGGGCCGTCGCCACCGTCGAGGCCAAGACGGGCTTCGTGCGGGCCATCGTGGGGGGCCGCGACTTCTTCGGCGGCGGGCCGTACGACAAGTTCGACCTGGCCACCCAGGGCTCGCGGCCTGCGGGGTCGTCGTTCAAGCCCTTCGTGCTGGCCGCCGCGCTCGAACGGGGCATCCCGTTGAGCAAGGTCTACGACGCTCCCCCGCGACTGACGATTCCCCTGACCCGTTCGACCTGGGAGGTCGACAACTACGAGGGCGGCGGCGGCGGGCAGATGAACCTGGTCGACGCCACCGTGCACTCGGTCAACACCGTGTACGCCCGGCTCATCCTGGAGGTGGGGCCGTCGGAGGGCGTGGCCATGGCGGCCCGGCTGGGGGTGACATCGCCGCAGGACCCGCTGCCCGCCGCCGTGCTCGGCTCCAACGACGTGACCGCACTGGAGATGGCTGCTTCGTATGCGACGTTTGCCAACCGCGGCGTGCGGGTGCCGCCGGTGTACGTCACCAAGGTGGTGGCCCACGACGGCTCCGTCCTGTTCCAGCACGAGCACTCGCCGGAACGGGTGATCAAGCAGGAGACGGCCGACGCGGTGACCAGCGTGTTGCAGCAGGTCGTGACCCGAGGGACGGGCGAGAATGCCCGCATCGGGCGGCCCGTGGCGGGCAAGACCGGGACCGGGCAGGTGTGGAAGGACGCCTGGTTCGTGGGCTACACGCCCGAACTGGTGACGGCGGTGTGGGTGGGCTTCCCCCGTTCGCAGGTGTCGATGGTGCCGCCCACCACGCGGGTGCGGGTGACGGGCGGGTCGTGGCCCGCGCAGATCTGGCAGCTCTACATGTCGGCGGCGACGGCCGACCGGCCCATCACGCCCTTCCCGGTGCCGCCGTCGTTGGACGGCTCGGCCGAGTCGGTGCTGCTGACGGTGCCGAACGTGCTGGGCATGCCGGTCGAACAGGCCGAGGCGGCGTTGTCACGGGAGGGGTTCCGGGCCGTGCGCCAGCTCGTGCGCAGCGACGACTACCCGCCCGGCTACGTGGTAGGGCAGACGCCGCCGGGCGACGACCAGGCGGCGGGCGGGTCGACGGTCACGCTGCAGGTGGCCAACGGGGTGGCCTCGGCCGTGGTGCCCGACGTGTTGGAGATGGCCGATGCCGCCGCTCGGGCTCGCATCTCGGAGGCGGGGTTGAAGGTGCGGGTGATCAACCAGGCCGAGCCCAAGAGCCCCGGCTCGGCCTCCCGCAAGGGCCAGGTGTGGAAGCAGTCGCCGTCGGGCTCCACCCGGGTCGACCCCGGCTCGGTCGTGACGATCTGGGTCAACCCCAAGTAGCTCCCGTCCCGAGTACATAGGGTGCCGAAAAGGCACCCTATGTACTCGGGAGCGGGGGTCTCAGCGGCGGGAGACGTTGGGGTCGTCGGAGGCCCACCAGCGCCAGGGGTGCTCGTCGCCTTTGCCTTTGGCCAGGCCGATGCGCACGCCGTTCCCCGGGGAGGCAGGCGGCGGGGTGCCGTCGTCTTCGATAGTCACGCCGCGGTCGCCGGTGACGAGGTCGGCGCCGTCGTGGGCGCCGGTGATGCCGAAGGCTTGGGCCAGCTTGGCCGGGCCGCTGCACAGGTCGCGGTCTCGCCGCGCCGTGGCACCGCGGGCGGCGCGCATGGCGTCGAGGCCGTCGAGGGGGGCGACGGCCCGCAGCAGCACGGCGACGCCGACGCCTTCGTCGCCGCACACGGCGTTGCAGCACCAGTGCATGCCGTAGGTGAAGTAGACGTACAGCAACCCGGGCGGGCCGAACATGGTGGCGTTCCTGTCGGTCATGCCCCGGTACGTGTGGCTGCCGGGGTCGATCGACCCGCAGTACGCCTCGACCTCCACGATGCGGCCGCGGCGCTCGCCTGCGACCAGCACCTTGTTCAGCAGCTCGGGCGCCACCTCACGGGGATCGCGCCGGTAGAACTCACGGCGAAGCGGCGGCAAGGCGCTCTTCGTCGACGGCCACGTGCTCCCGGAACCGCTTGAGCTGCGCCCGCACGGGGTCGGGGCCGGCGCCGCCCGCCGTGGTGCGGCGGAACACGGCCGTGCCCGGTTCGAGCAACGGCAGCGCTTCGGTGCCGAGGGCGGGGTGGGCCTCGACCAACTCCGACAGCGGCACATGGCGTTCGAGCGCGTCGCGCACCAGCCCCCCGACGATGGCATGCGCCTCTCGGAACGGGGTGCCCCGCTCGACCAGCCACTCGGCCAGGTCGACGGCCGACGACGACTCGGTGTCGGCCGCGGCGCGCATGCGCCCGGCGTCGAAGGTGGCCGTGCGCAACAGCCCGCCCAGCGCGGCCAGCGCCAACGCCACTTGGTCGAGGGCGTCGAACAGCGGTTCCTTGTCCTCTTGCAGGTCGCGGTTGTAGGCCAGCGGCAAGCCCTTGAGGGTGGTGAGGATGGCGGTCAAGTGGCCGATGAGCCTGCCCGCCTTGCCCCGGGCCAACTCGGCCACGTCGGGGTTCTTCTTCTGCGGCAGCATCGAGCTACCGGTGGCGTAGGCGTCGTCGAGGTGGAGGAAGCCGAACTCCTCGGTCGACCACAGCACCACCTCTTCGCCGATGCGCGACAGGTGCACGCCGAGGAGGGCCAGGTCGAACAGCGCCTCGGCCACGAAGTCACGGTCGCTCACCGCGTCGAGCGAGTTCTCGAAGCGGGCGCCGAAGCCCAACTCGGTGGCGGTGAAGTCGGGGTCGAGCGGGAGCGACGAGCCCGCCAGCGCGCCCGCCCCGAGGGGCGACACGTCGAGGCGGCGGATGGTCTGGAGCAGCCGGTCGACATCGCGCGACAGCGCCCAGCCGTGGGCCAGCAGGTGGTGCGCCAACAAGACCGGTTGCGCTCGCTGGAGGTGGGTGTAGCCGGGCAGGTACACGTCGCCTGCCGCTACCGCACGATCGAGCAGCACGTGCTGCAGTGCCAGCACCCGGTGCACGATGCCCCGCAACTCGCGCTTGGTGTAAAGGCGGAACGCCGTCGCCACTTGGTCGTTGCGGCTGCGCCCGGTGTGGAGCTTGGCGCCGACGGGGCCGGCGATCTCGGTGACCCGGCGCTCGATGGCCGTGTGGATGTCCTCGTCGCCCGGCTGGAACTTGAACGACTCGGTCTGTAGTTCCTCCTGCACCCGGTCGAGCGCGGCCAGCAGGATCTGGGCTTCGTCGTCGGGGAGGATGTGGCCGCGAGCCAGGCCCCGCACGTGGGCGCGGGAGCCGGTCAGGTCGTCGAGGGCCAGCCGCTGGTCGTAGGGCAGGCTGACGGTGAAAGCGAGGAGCTCGTCGGACGGGCCGTCCCCGAAGCGGCCCTGCCACAGGGTCATCCCGGGCGCCGCTCTTGGCGGGCCGCCCACGTCTGCACGCCGAGGCCCCACAACCGCACGAAGCCCTCGGCGTCCTGGTGGCGGAAGGTGTCGGCGGCGTCGTAGGTGGCGAGTCCGTAGTCGTAGAGGGCCACGTCGCTGCGGCGGCCCACGGGGAAGCACCGGCCCGGCTCGCAGCGCAGCCGCACCTCGCCGGTGACGAAGCGCTGGCTCTCGTCGATGAATGCGTCAAGCGCCTGCTTCAGCGGCGAGAACCACAGGCCGTCGTAGACCAGCTCGGCGTAGCGGGGCTCCAGGCGGGCCTTCTCGTGATGGAGGTCGCGCTCCAGGCACAGGTCCTCGAGGTCGGCATGCGCCTGCAGGAGGGCCAGGGCGCCGGGGCACTCGTAGGTCTCACGGCTCTTGATGCCGACCCGGCGGTTCTCCACCATGTCGAGGCGGCCGTAGCCGTAGGCCCCGACCACGCGGCTCATCTCGGCGATGAGCTCGTGCAGGGGCAGGGCGCGCCCGTCGATCGACACCGGGATGCCCTGCTCGAAGGCGACGACCAGCTCGATGGGCTCGGTCGCCGTCTGGCGGGTCAGCGTGTAGACGTCGTCGGGCGGCGACACCCACGGGTCCTCCATGACGCCGCACTCGATGGCACGGCCCCACAGGTTCTCGTCGATGGAGTACAGCTTCTCGCGGGTGACTTCGAGGGGGATGTCGTGCTTCTCGGCGTAGTCGATGGCGTCTTCGCGGGTGAAGCCCCAGTGGCGCACGGGGGCCAGCACTTCGAGGTCGGGGGCGAGGGCGCGGGTCGACACCTCGAAGCGCACCTGGTCGTTGCCCTTGCCGGTGCAGCCGTGGGCGACGGCGTCGGCGCCGAACTGCCGGGCTGCGGCCACGAGATGCTTGACGATCACCGGGCGCGACAATGCTGAGACGAGGGGGTACCTCCCCTCGTACATGGCGTTGGCCCGAAGAGCGGGGGCGACGAAGTCGCGGGCGAACTCATCTCGTGCGTCGACCACCACCGACTCGACGGCTCCGGCCGCGAGGGCGCGCTGACGCACGTCCTCCATGTCGCTGCCGGGTGACCTCTCCTGACCGAC